>NZ_LWER01000171.1:0-305 GCF_001634775.1 Sulfitobacter sp. HI0027 | reverse complement strand
GCCTGTCCTGTCCCCCACTTACAAATAGACCGGCACTTGGACCCGTTTCGGGTAGTGCAATCAGGCGCATTGGGCGCGCTCCGTCAGGAAGCTTCGTCAGCTACCCGGACGGCTCGCTCCCTGAGGGTGTCGAAAGTCTGTGGGGAGAGGGGCTCGTCTCGCGCGCTCTTGCGACCTTCATCAAGAAGCGTGCGAAGTGCCTGCCGATCCAAGTCGCGCCGGATCAGATCGCGCACATATTCGCTCGCAGTGCCGTAGCCGCGTGCCTTGGCCTGAGCGTCCACTGCTGAGCGCATGTCATCCGG
>NZ_LWER01000170.1:0-258 GCF_001634775.1 Sulfitobacter sp. HI0027 | reverse complement strand
CATCTTGGCGCTCATGTCGTTGAGTTTGGGGTCCACCAAGGGGGTCGATTTCGCGTCCAACTCGCGCGCCGTGCGCCAAGCGGAAAAACGATACATGGCCAGCGCGTAAAGGATGGCAAGCAGAATGGGGAGAAAGCGGATCATGCCCGCAATATGGGCGCGCCGAGGGCCGGGGGCAAGCGGCACAAGGCCGCGCCCCCGGTTCCATGTCATGCGATCAGACGAGTTTTGCGTCCATCGTGATCTCGGCGGTCAGCA
>NZ_LWER01000169.1:0-217 GCF_001634775.1 Sulfitobacter sp. HI0027 | reverse complement strand
AGAGGATTTGGCCCAGCGGTTCGCCGGTCAGGGTCACGACTTTCCGGTTTCGATTGGACCGAAGATGCCGCAGGCGTGCCGACCTTTTCGGGCTGCCTTGCCCGGTTTCACTGCAACACCTACGCCGTGCATCCGGCGGGCGATCATTCGCTGATTTTGGGCCATGTGCAACAGGTTGCCCTGCGCGAGGATGGCGCGGCGGGGCTGATGTTCGACC
>NZ_LWER01000168.1:0-249 GCF_001634775.1 Sulfitobacter sp. HI0027 | reverse complement strand
TAGGGGAAAAGGGCCCCGAGGCGCTGAAAAACGTCAATGTACGCAAAGCCTTGGCCTATGCCATCGACCGCGACATCATTGTCGAGCGTATCCTGCAAGGCGGTCAGAAGCCGTCGTACAACTGGACCCACTGGGCGATCGCCGATTTCGAGCCTCCCGAGTTGGATTGGGCCGACAATATGGATCAGGCGCAGCGCGTGGAAAAGGCCAAAGAACTGTTGGCCGAGGCGGGATATGGCCCCGACAACC
>NZ_LWER01000167.1:0-264 GCF_001634775.1 Sulfitobacter sp. HI0027 | reverse complement strand
GAGATTGCGTCGTGGTTCGACAGCGGCAACTACACCATTTCGCGCAATCGGCGGTTTGGAAACCTCTGGATTCAGGGCGGGCCACGGGCGCGGGTGTTCTTCCCAGATGAACCCGCCAAGGCCCCTGCGTTGAACAAGGTGCCGCTGGTCAAATGGGATCAGCGCTATGCCTATGTCAGCTCAACCCATACGCTGCTGCCGCGCGGGCTTAATCAGGTCTATGACGAATGGGGCGGAGAGAAAGCCTCGGGCGTGTTGCTGCAT
>NZ_LWER01000166.1:0-53365 GCF_001634775.1 Sulfitobacter sp. HI0027 | reverse complement strand
GGTCACGCGGCTGATCAAGTCTGGCGAAACTTGCAGGCCATAGACGTCCTCAAGATGAGCACGGATGTCGCGGACGGTCAGACCGGCGGCGTAAAGCCCGATAATCTTGTCATCCATCCCATCAATGCGGGTCTGCCCCTTCTTCACCAGTTCAGGCTCGAAGCTGCCGTCTACTACCCGGCAGGCGATTGCAAAGCAATCTGCCGAGAGGGCCGGTCCCGCGGCACAGCGATAGGCAGTTCGCAGTCTTGCCCCTTCAATCTCTTGGCAGATGAGCCGTTGCGACGGTTGGCCTGATCAGGCGGGGCATCCTTGCCGTCTTCATAGCCCAGATGTGCCGTCAGCTCAGCACCGAGCATCCGCTCCATCAGCTTGATCTTGAGCTCTTTCATTAGCCCGGCATCGCCAAGCAGGTCTTCAGGCCGCTCGCAGCCCTTCAGTAGTTCGCCCAGCAGTTCCTTGGATATGGTCATCGTCCTTGCTCCTCTCAGGAAGCATGGACCAGTTCGCAGTTACACAAAAGATCGGACACTCTCTTGGGCCGGGATGGTAAACCTGTTGTAGCTAAAGCAGTTCGGTCAGCACCGTCGAACTCCGCTCCAACGTCCGATGCACCGGGCATTTATCCGCGATCTCCAACAACCGCTGGCGCTGTTCCTCACTCAAATCCCCTTCTAACCGGATACGCCGCCGCCACGTGTCAATCTTCTCCGCAGCCCCGGTGCCCGCGTCCTGCGCATGGACCTTGTCATGGCAGACATCCACGCTGACACCCGTCAGCGGCCAGCCCTTGCGCCGCGCATACATGCGGATCGTCATTGACGTGCAAGCGCCCAAGCCCGCAGACAAAAAACCATAGGACGACATGCCGCGATTGGTGCCGCCATAAGCCATCGGCTCATCCGCCAAAGCGTGGTGGTGGGGGCCTGCGTTCACGTCTTGCAAGAACCCATCGGCGTCGGCTTCGGTCACGCGCACGATCCCCTCCGGCGCGCCGGGGGGCGGGGCGGGGGATTTCAGCGTCATATAGCGATCCGCCCATGTGGCGATGATCTCTGCCGCATATTCGGCATCGCCCGCGCGGGTGATGAGGTGGTCGGCATCGTCCAGCGTGACAAAGCTTTTGGGATGTTTCGCGGCCAAGAAAATCTGGCCCGCGTTGTCGATGCTTACAATCTCATCGCGCGGGGCATGGAGCACCAGCAGCGCGGCTTTCAACTTGGCGATATCAGGGGCGAGGGTGGCGCCCTGCACATCGTCGATAAAGCCCTGACTGATGGTGAAAGGCCGCCCGCCAAGATTGACTTCGGCGCTGCCATTGGCCGAAATCTCGGGCAGGCTCTCGGCAAAATTATGGGTGACATGGGCCGGATCGAAGGGCGCGCCGAGTGTGGCGACCGCTTTGACATGGGCCAGTTGCGCTGCGGCTTTCAGCACCGCCGCTCCGCCCAGAGAATGACCGATCAACAGCGCAGGCGCCATGTCGCGGCTCGATAGATAGCTGCAGGCAGCGATCAAGTCGTCGACGTTGGAGGAAAAAGACGTGTTCTCAAATTCACCGCCCGAATGGCCCAGCCCGGTAAAATCAAACCGCAGCACGGCGATGCCCATCGCCGCCAACCGCCCGGCGATACGCCGCGCGGCGGGGATGTCCTTGCCACAGGTAAAGCAATGCGCAAACAGCGCGGTCGCCAGATGCGGCCCTTCGGGCATGTCCAGCCGGGCGGCCAGTTCCGTGCCATCCGGGCCGGGGAATGTGATACGTTCAGTGGCCATGGGGCGCTCCAGTTTGGGGTGCGTCAAAGGTGACATGTTCTGCCGGTGGATCAAGGGCCGCGGCTCTCTGCTCACCCAAGCGTTACGTGAAAGCACTGGCCGTGATCCCATTTGCCCCGGCTTGTTGCTTTGTATACCACTTGGAAAAACATCTGTTGGAGAAACCACTTGGCACAGCCTCCCAAATCGCAATTGCACCCTGCCACCATCGCGGCCCAAGCCGCGGGCGCCGTCGATCCCGCCTCGGGCGGGGTGGTGCCGCCGGTGCAATTTGCCACCACCTATCTGCGCGATGAGAACTACGAACTGGTCAATCCCGACAACGTCTATCTGCGCTCTCACAATGAAAACACCCGCGTGGCGGAGCGTATTCTGAATGCGCTCGAAGGGGCCGAAGGGACGTTGATCTTCCCCTCGGGCATGGCGGCCATCGCGGCGGTCTTCCGGACCGTGCCCAATGGCGCGAGCGTGGTGGTGCAAAGCCAGATTTACTGGGGCACGACGAAATGGATTCGCGATTTCTGCACCCGTCGGCAGATTGCGCTGCATGAGGTGGACGCGAGCGATCTTGATGCCTTTGCAGCACTTTGCAGGGCCGAAAAGCCTGACCTGTGTTTGATCGAGACCCCTTCGAACCCATGGCTGCGGATCACCGATATCTCTGGGGCCGCCGCCGCCGCGCATGAGGTCGGCGCGACGCTGGTGGTCGACAGCACGGCGGCCTCGCCCGTGCTGAGCCACCCGCTGGAGCATGGCGCGGATATCGTGATGCATTCGGCCACCAAGGGGATCAACGGCCATTCCGACGTTTTGGCCGGCTCGCTTGCCACCAATGACGCAAGCGCGCCGCGCTGGCAGATGATCCGAGATGACCGGAACGAGGCAGGCGCGGTGATCGGCCCGATGGAGGCGTGGTTGCTGGCGCGCGGCATGCGCACCCTGCCGCTCAGAATGCGCGAGATGTCTCGCAATGCCATGACATTGGCGGAGTTTCTGGCGGATCATCCGCAGGTCGAACAGGTGATGTATCCCGGCCTGCCGGACCATCCCGGCCACGCCCTTGCTGCGCAGCAGATGAGCGGGGGCTATGGCGGGCTGTTGTCATTTGTCGTCAAAGGCGGGGCGGGAGCGGCGCTGAAAGCGGCAGGGCGGTTGGAGCTTTTCCACCGCGCCACGTCGCTTGGCGGGGTGGAAAGCCTTGTCGAGCATCGCCACACGATTGAGCCGCACACCGGGATCCCCGAAGGGCTGCTGCGGCTCTCGGTCGGGATTGAGGATGTCGAAGACCTTGGTGCTGATCTGGGGCAAGCGCTCGGCCAGTAACCTCATTGGCCGCGGGCCTCCGCGGCCAATCTCGCCCGAGGCACGATGTTGTGCCCGTCCCGGTGCGCGAAAGATAACCGCTAGCTTTCAGACCAAGCCTGCAGCTTCTTGATCACCCCATCGGTCAGCGATTGCAGATCGTCTTGCACCGCCAGCGCGGGGCAGGGCCGATCCAGCCGCGCGGCGATATCGCCCATGCGGAACCCGTTGGCATTGTCGAGGTTTTCCAATTCCTCCCATGTCACCGGCACGGCGACCGGCGCACCGGCGCGCGCGCGCAGGGAATAGGGCGCGATGGCCGTAGACCCGCGTTCGTTGCGCAGCCAATCGATGAAAATGCGGCCCTTGCGCTTGGCCTTGGACATGGTCGCGACATAGCGATCAGGGTTCTGCGCCGCCATGACATGGGCAAAGGTCTTGGAGAACAGCTCGACCGTCTCCCATCCGCGTGTCCGGCGTAAGGCCAGCCAGACGTGCACGCCCTTGCCGCCGGTGACGATGGCACCCGACTGCAGGCCCAGAGCCGCCAGCGCGTCGCGCAGCTCAAAGGCTGCCGCGCGGACGTCGGGCCAGTCCAGCCCCTCATCGGGGTCAAGGTCAAAGACCAGCCGGTCGGGGCGGTCCAACCGGTCGACCCGCGCGCCCCAGATATGATATTCCAGACTGCCCATCTGCGCCGCCGCGATCAGGCTTTTGGGCCGCGTGGCATAGAGGTAATCCGCTGCATCGCCATCGCTTTGTTCAATCGACACCCGCGACAGCGCATCAGGCATCCCGCCACTGTCGTGTTTTTGAAAGAAACATTGCCCGTCGATCCCCGAGGGGCAGCGGAACAGCGACAGAGGGCGATGGCCCATGAGTTCAATCATGCGCGGGCCGACACGCGCGTAGTGCCGCGCCACGTCACCCTTGGTGCAACCGGCGTCGGGGAAAACCTTGCGGTCGGCGTTGGTGATCTTCACGCCGCCGATCTTGCTGTCATCGCCCATCTTCGGCTCCTCCTGCGGTTCCTCCAATGTCACTTGGGCGGCGTCCTTGTCCTGACGCAGGCCCAGAAAACTGCCGTGGCGGATCACGCCATCGGCGGTGAACTCGGTAAAGTCGACCTCGGCCACCAGATCGGCCCGGACCCATTTCGCATCCCGCGCAACCTCGGCTGGCACGTCGCTGGCGGGCGGGGTTTTGCGGGCGGTCATGGCACGGGCAAGATCGGCCATCACCGCTTCGGAAAACCCCGTGCCGACACGGCCTTTATAGCGTAATTCACCCCCCTCATGACTGCCCAACAGGAGCGAGGCAAAGGCGCGGCCCTTTTTGTCAGAGGGGGAATAGCCGATGATGACGAATTCCTGCCGCCGGGTGCATTTGACCTTGAGCCAATTCTTGCTGCGTCTGCCGGAGTAGGGCGCGTCGATACGTTTGCTGATGATCCCCTCGGCCCCGGCTTTGCACGCGCGGTCAAAGACTTCGGGGCCATGACCCACAACATGTTCGCTCAGCCGCAATGGCCCGCCCGCTGGCACGCCGGAAAGCAACTTTGCCAGACGCGCGCGGCGGTCTTTTTGCGCCTCGCTCCGGAAGTCATCGCCATCAAGCGACAGCAAATCGAAAGCGTAAAAAACCAGCGGATGCCCCTCTTTCAGCGCTTTTTGCAGCGATGAAAATGCAGAGCCGTTGATCTTGGCCGCCATGACTTCTCCGTCCAGCAGGGCGCGGTCGCAGGGCAGCGGATCAAAAGCATGACCAAGTCCGTTGAATTTGTCGGTCCAATCCTTGCCCGAGCGGGTATAGAGCCGCGCACCGCCCTTGCCGAGAGAGACCAGACAGCGGTAGCCGTCAAATTTCGTCTCATGCATCCAATCCTCGCCCTCGGGCGCGTCGGAAACGAGCGTGGCAAGCTGTGGTTTGACAAAGCTGGGGTTCTTGCCCCTGCGCTTGGGCTCTGGGTCCACGACATCTTTCGCGGGGGCATCCTTGGCGATTTCCGCCATGGTGCGGCCTGTGGTGATCGACCGGGCGGTGCCCTTGGTCAGCCCCTCTGGCACATCGCGGGCATAGTCGTCGCGTTCCTTGATCAGCAGCCAGTTCTCCCGCTTTTCCTGGCCCCGCATCCGCACCAGTGTCCAACCGCCCTGCATCTGTTGGCCTTGCAGCGTGAATTTGAGCTTGCCGTCCTTCAACCCCTTGGCGACATCGCCCTGCGGCATCCAAGTGCCCCGGTCCCAGAGCATCACCGTACCGCCGCCATATTGCCCCTTTGGGATC
Source organism: Sulfitobacter sp. HI0027 (assembly GCF_001634775.1). NCBI lineage: Bacteria > Pseudomonadati > Pseudomonadota > Alphaproteobacteria > Rhodobacterales > Roseobacteraceae > Sulfitobacter > Sulfitobacter sp. HI0027. The sequence continues at coordinate 48,001 of NZ_LWER01000166.1, read as the reverse complement.
GTCCCTTCGAACCCGCCGTAGTCAAGCGGGTGATCCTCTGTCCGCACGGCAAGACGCTTTTCGGATGGGTCGGGAGAGGGGCCTTTGGTGACGGCCCAGCTTAGCAGCACCCCCTCCCATTCAAGACGAAAGTCATAGTGCAGGCGGGTTGCGTCATGTTTTTGGACAACGAAGCCTTGGCCCCCGCCGCTGCCGATCTGGCCACGGGGTTCGGCTGTCGTCTCGAAATCACGCTTGGCGTTATAATTGGCAAGCCTGTCGGGGGATTTGGCCATCACGAGGCCTTCTTGCGCGGCGCCTTCTTCTTGGCGCCGGATTTACCGCCCGCTTCCTTCAGGCTCTCTTTCAACGCGCCCATCAGGTCTATGACATTCTCGCCCTCGGCAGGGCCGTCATCCCCGGTTTGCACGCGCGGGGTTTTCTTGTTCTTCACCTTCGCATCCAAAAGCTTTTGCATCGCCTCGGCGTATTTGTCGGTATAGGCGGAGGCGTCGAAGGGGGCTGTTTTCTTGTCGATCAGCGATGTCGCCACATCGAGCAGGTCTTTGTCAGTCTTCTCATCTTCGATATCGGTGAAAATCTCATCCGCTTCGCGCAATTCATCGGCGTAGTGCAGCGTCTCCATCAGCAGCCCGTCGCCACAGGGTTTGACGCAGGCCAGATATTCTTTGCCGCGCATGGTGACCTGCCCCAAACCGACCTTGCCCGCTTGGCGCAGCGCGTCGCGCACCACGCGGTAGGCATCTTGGGCCAGATCGTCAGAGGCGGTGATGTAATAGGGTTTGTCAAAATATAGCGGAGAGATTTCGCAGGCGTCGACGAATTGCACCAACTCAAAGGTCTTTTTTGTCTCCAGCTTGATCTCATCGACCTCATCAGGATCGAGCAGGATATATTCGTCGCTGCCGACCTCATAGCCTTTGACGATATCCTCGGCCTTGACCGGCCCGATGCCGGGCACGGATTTCTCATAGCGCACCCGCTTGCCCGAGGGTTTGTGAATCTGCCGAAAAGAGACCTTGGAACTGGTCTTGGTGGCCGAGAATATCTCGACCGGGATCGACACCAACGACAGGCGAAGCTGACCTTTCCAGAGTGCGCGCGGTGCCATTGGGTCCCCTCCTATTTACCCTTGGCGCGGCCCAGCCTGTCGGCCTTTACCGCGTCGCGGTGGCCCATCGGTTCTTCTGGACCGGTGGTGCTGTCCTTACGGGTCTGGGCTTCCATTTCGGAGTTGAACTCGGCCCCCAAGAGCACGATGAAGGCCGAAATCCACAGCCACATCAGCAGGATGATCGCCCCGGCCATGCTGCCGAAACTCTCGTTATAGCTGCCGAAGTTGCTGACGTAGATCGAAAAGCCGACAGAGGCGACGATCCACAGGATGCAGGCGATGACAGAGCCGGGGGTGAGCCATTTCCACTCTGCATCATCGCGGGCGGGGCCATAGCGGTAAAGCACGGCCAGCGCGAGCGTTGTGAGCGCGGCAAGCAATACCCAACTGCCATAGGTAAGCAAAGTCTCAACCCAATCCGGCAGGGCGAGGAAGGCGACTACCGCAGGCACCGCCAGTGTCGCGGCAAGACCCAAGAGCAGCACACCGATCAACATCACAGTGAGGCCCAGTGTCCAGATCAATTTGGTGACGAAACCACGGGTTTCATTCTCATCATAGGCCACGTTGAGACCTTCCATCAGGCTGCCAACGCCCTTGGAGGCAGAGTAGAGCGCAAGACCCAGACCGATAAGAAAGGCCCAGCCGAGCCCCGTCTCTTCCGATCCGGTCACAGCAACGGCCTGATCGAGAATGATGGTGGCGGCTTCTTTGGGGATGAGGTTTGTCAGTGCTTCAAGCTGGGCGGTGACCTGAGCAGGCTCCATCACCAGCCCGGCCAGCGCCATCAGCGCGGTAACAGCGGGAAAAATCGCCAGCAGCGCATAAAAGGCGACACCGGCGGCAACGAGCGACACGTGATCGGCGGCGATTTCGTCCTTGACCCGAAACAGGATGTCTTTCCATCCGGGGGCCGGTATCTCCATCGGCGTTTCCGCTTCACGTCCGCGCGCCATAATCGTACCTCTGACTTGCAATTATTGTCGTAAAAAAGGAGCCCACCCCCGGATGCCGGGAGCGGGCAATGGTATCGCTTAGCTCTTCACGTCGCCGAGCTTTTGCTTGTCGGCTTCGTTTTTGGCAGCATCTGCAACGCGCTGACCGCTTTCCTTGGCCTTTTTCACGGCGGCGTCGGCGGCGGTCTCTTCGTCGGCTGCGGCGTCGGCGTTGGCTTTCGTCTCTTTCAAGACTTTACCTGCCTCATCCGTCGCGGCCTTGGCCACTTTGCTCAGCTTGTCACGCTCTTCCACATAGATACGCTCGGCTTCGTTAAAGAGCGCATCGCTGTGCTCGCCCAGATAGGCGTCTTCGGTGCGGCTGCGGGGCAGGGCGGCACCGATGGCGGCACCCACTGCGAGAGCCAATGCACCAGCGACCATCGGATGCTCTTCGAACATGTCCGAGGCACGCTCACCGCCCTGACGGGCATAGCGGCCACCGGCATTCCACGCATCGACGGCACGAGCACGGGCCATCACGATGCGCTCACGCGCTTCGGCGGTCATGTTCTCGGTGCCTTCCGACAGACGGTCGCGCAGCACATGGGCGCGCTCGTTGGCAGCATTGGCGCTGTCACGCACGCTATGGGCGGCGCCACTGGCGGTGCTGCGGATGCTGTCTACGGCAGAGCTTGCACCATAAGACGCGCGGTCACGGGCATAGCGGGCACCGCTGGCAACCGACGACCCGGCAGAGCGGGCACGACCAGCAGCCGAGCTTGCAGCGCCTTTGACGCTACCGGCGGCGGAGCCTGCGGCACCGGACACACCACTCGCGGCGGAGCCTGCGGCCCCCTTTACGCTACCAGCGGCAGAGCGGGCACGGTCGCCCAAGCCACGGCTGTCATCGTCGTCATGGTGCACGTCACGAGCCCATGCGGGTACATTGTCACCTGTGCCTCGCTCGGAGCCATAGCTGGACGCGTAGGCGCTTGCAGGGGCTGAAGAGCGGCGTGCGTCGCGCACGGCGGGACGGTTTTCGGTGTTGGTCACCGGCACCGGCACGGGATGTGCGCGGTCGCGGTCCAGCCCTTCGTAGCCACGGCGGTCACGGCTGTTGCCGCTGCCGAACATCATCCACGCCAGACCAGCACCCGTCAGCGCCAGAGCAACTGGGTTGCGCTTGGCCGCGTCAGAGATGGAGCGACCCCAGTCGCCGCCATGTTCGCGGAACTGGTCAGAAAACTGACGCGCGATGCCTTCGACCGAGAAGCGGTCTTGCAAATCGTCCAGCGTGTCGGCCAGACCGGCGCGCTCCCGTTCGATTTCGCGTTCAATTTCTTCGGGGTTTCTGGAGTCATTTGTCATCGTAGACCTCCTTCATGGTTGCTGCGTCACGCTTGACGTTTTTGGCGGTGCGGGTCGGCGCAAGGCTGCTGAGTTTCAGATCATTGGTGCCTTTCTGGACCATCACATAGGCGACGATGGCCAGAAGAACGCCGACGATCACGGCGGACCAGCCAGCGGCGATGCCAGCTTCGGTCAGGGCGGCGACGAGAGCGGCGCTCAGCACATTCAGTGCAGTGAGGGCCACGACAACGGCGCCGACGATCAGCCCAATGGCCACGCCCGCATGTTTCAGGTTCTCGTTCACTTCGGCGCGGGCCAGATCGACCTCTTTGCGCATCAGGGAACTGACGTGGGAGAGTGCTTCGGTCAGCAGGCTCCCGGCGGATTTATTGCTTTCGGTGGTCATGCTTTCTCTCCTGTTACGACGTTGGGCGCGGCAGGCTGCGGGGTCGGCTGTGCGGCGGTGCGGCCGGGCACGGTGCTTGCGGCGCCTGTGGGCGGCGTGCCGGGCATGGGCCGGTCGATACGGTCGTCGTCGTCATATTCGACGCCGCTGCCGCCATAGCCGCCCTGAGGCCGGTCGCTGGACGCTTTGGCAAAGCGGGTCGCCACAAAGCCCAGAAGGGCAGCGCCACCAAGGAAGACCAGCGGGTTGCGCTTGGCAAAGCCATTGAGGTCGCCCATCATCTCGCCCAGATCTTTGTCGCGCATCGTGTCGGAAACATCGGCAAGGCCATCGGCGAGTTGGCTAAAGCTGCGCTCCTGCGGGGAACCGCTGCGCAGCTCATCGGCTGCGGTGCGCAATGCGGATGCGAAGCCTTTGACTTCGTCGGCGGCGGTGTCACGCGCTTGGTAGGCATAGTTGGTAGCTTCGGCAGATACAGTGTCGGCCACGTCCCGGGCCTGTGCCTTGGCGCTCTCGGCAGCACTGCTGGCGGCAGCGGCGGCTTTGTCTTTTGCAGCGGTCGCCTGCTCTTTTGCGGCGGCGCTTTGGGTCTGTGTGTTTTTGTCGTCGGGCATGGTGACCTCCTTTAAAATACGAGATTCAGGATCGCGAGAACGACCACGATCAGGCCGATGAGGTAGAAAATTCCGTGCATGGGTCCCTCCATTCGTCTGCAGTAATTATCTTATCTACAGTCCAACGACTGACGCTGCGGGCGGTTCCCCAGACGGGCCAAAAGATTGCAGGGAACCCGTTGACCTGTGGGAATTAAACGGGCTCAGAGGCCCGCCGAGCCCACAAACGCAAGCGGCGCGCCCCAAGGGGACGCGCCGCGGCTTAACAAAGGTTAAGTGGCTCTTAGCCGTCGATGCGGCTGGCCATGATGGCGATGGCCTTTTGATAGACGCCCGCCGCGTTCCATGCCTGAATGACGCGGAAGTTCGGCTGCCCCTCCTGATAGCCAGCCCCCGGCTGCCAGCCTTTCTGGCGCAGGAAATTGGCGGTCGAAGCCAGCGCGTCGACTTCGTTATAGAAATCCACGCGGCCGTCACCATTGCCATCGACACCATAGGTCAGCGCGTTGCCGGGCAGGAATTGGGTGTGGCCAAGCTCACCGTGTTTCGCGCCTTGGGTGTTGGGCGTGATCGCGCCGCGGTCCACCAGCTTCAAGGCACCGATGGCATGGGGCACGAAAAAGTCGGAGCGGCGGCAATCATAGGCCAGCGTGGTGATCGCCGAGACGACCGCGCTATTGCCCATGAAACCGCCAAAGCCTGTTTCCATCCCGTGAATCGCCAGCAAAACCCCCGCGGGCACGCCATAGCGCTGCTCAAGCGCGTTAAAGAGCCCCGCGCTGCGGGCTTTACGCTTGCGGCCTTGGGCTACAATCGTATCCGCGCCACGCACCTGCATGAACTTGGACAGGGAATACTTAAAGGATTTCTGGTTCCGGTCAGCGGCGATGGTCCCATTGGCGTAGCGGGCGCTGGCCAAGGCATCCAGTCCGCGCTGGCCTACTCCGGCGGCGCGGGCCTCTTGGGCGAAAGCGCCTTTCCAGGCCTCAAAGCCATTGGCCGTATTGCCGCATTGGGCTGCCAATGCGGGCGCGGCCATAAAGGTGCAGATGGCCGCGGTGGTGGTGAAAAGTGATTTGAACATGAGTTTGACCCTCTGCGTCTGTGTGCCGATCAGAGGTTAGCCCATATGGACAACGGTTCAACTGAGTTGAAGAAGGAAAGGTAAAATCTTTGACCCTCAGCGCGGCAGCAGGGCGCGGACATATTCGATCGCAGTGCCTGCCCAGGCATTGACCTGCGGGGCACTATCTTGGGCAAAACTCGCCCCGCCGAACAGCAAAGCGAAGGTCACCAGAAACATCAGCCCTTTTCGGCTGCGTTTGGCGCGGCGGTGCTTGCCTTCCGCGCGTTTTGCGCGCTGTTCAATGCGGGTCAGCCGCTCGTTGAAGGTCGTCGTGGAAGTCGCCATCTTATCTGCTTCCTTTGCAGGGTCTCGTTAAAGATTGCTTAGGTCCTGTGGCCCTTTTATGGCGATGGTGGGGCGGGTTGCGGTCAGCCGCCCAGAAAATAGGACGCGCCCGCAAATCCCGCGATACCCGCCCCAATAAAGGCCAGCAACATCAGCAGGCCGTCACGGTAGAGCAGCGCCAGCCCGAAGATTGAGATCACGATCATCGGGGCCGAGGTGGCAAAGGGCACCACCTCAAGCGGCGGGACGGAGAAGCAAAGGCAAAGGATGACGACACAGGCGACCTTTTGACCGGTGGGGCCCGCAAAGCGGGACAGCCGGGCATGCAACTTGTCGTCGATCCATTCGGACACGGGCCGCAGCCACTCAACCGACTTTAACACCTTTTCGGATTTCAGAGATCGTTCGCGCAGCCAGTTCGGGGCCCAAAAATGCTCATAGCCCAGCAGCAGCCGCAACGCGAGGATGCCGACCAACAGCGCCAGAACGGTTGGGAAACCGGGAATGCCGCCCAAGGGGGTAAGCTCCATCAGCGGAATGACAGCAAGGGCAGGGCCGTAGCCCCGTTGGTCTAGCGCGTCGATCAATTGGCCGACTTCAACGGTGTCTTTCCCCTGGGAGGCGTCTTTCAGCTCGTCAACAACATCCGTCAGCGCCGTTGAATCCTCGGCCATGATCCGCACCCCTCTCTCGCTGCTCTGCCAAGCCAACGCGGCACGGGAGGCTCTGTTCCGGGGGGGGGGGCCATGCAAAAGGGCGCGGAATGAACCGCGCCCTTTCTAATTTCTCCAATCGCCCGGTAGGGCGGGGATGGATCAGCAGCTGTAGTACATGCCGAATTCGACGGGGTGTGGGGTCTGTTCGAATTTCAGAACCTCTTCCATCTTCAGCCCGATATAGCCTTCGATCTGGTCGCGGGTGAACACGTCACCGGCCAGCAGGTAGTCCATGTCCTTGGACAGTTCGTCCAGCGCTTCGCGCAGCGAACCGGCCACTGTCGGGATGTCCGCCAGCTCTTCTGCGGGCAGGTCATAGAGGTTCTTGTCCATCGCCTCGCCCGGATCGATCTTGTTCTTGATGCCGTCAAGGCCAGCCATCAAGAGGGCCGAGAAGGCCAGATAGGGGTTCGCCGCCGGATCGGGGAAACGGGCCTCAACGCGCTTGGCTTTGGGGCTTTCGGTCCATGGGATACGCACGCAGCCCGACCGGTTGCGCGCGGAATAGGCGCGCAGAACGGGGGCTTCAAAACCCGGGATGAGACGCTTGTAGCTGTTGGTCGTCGGGTTGGTGAAGGCGTTGAGCGATTTGGCGTGGGTCAGAATGCCGCCGATGAACCACAGCGCTTCTTGGCTGAGGTCGGCGTATTTGTCACCTGCAAACAGCGGCTTGCCGTCTTTCCAGATCGACATGTTCACGTGCATACCAGAGCCGTTGTCGCCAAAGATCGGCTTGGGCATGAAGGTGGCCGACTTGCCATAGGCATGAGCCACGTTGTGGACCACGTATTTGTATTTCTGGATTTCGTCCGCCTGCTCGGTCAATTCACCAAAGATCAGACCCAGTTCGTGCTGGCAGGACGCAACTTCGTGGTGGTGCTTGTCGACCTTCATGCCAAGGCGCTTCATCGTCGAAAGCATCTCGGCGCGCAGGTCTTGGGCTTCGTCCACCGGGTTCACCGGGAAGTAGCCGCCCTTGAGGCCCGGGCGGTGACCCATGTTGCCCATTTCATAATCGGTGTCGGAGTTCCACGAGCCGTCGGATGCGTCAACTTCGTAAGATACCTTGTTGATCTGGTTCGAGAACTTGACGTTGTCGAAAAGGAAGAACTCGGCCTCGGGGCCAAAGTAGGCATTGTCGCCGATGCCGGAGGAGCGCAGATAGGCTTCGGCTTTTTCGGCGGTGCCGCGGGGGTCACGCTCATAGCTTTCGCCGGTGTCTGGCTCGGCGATGGAGCAATGCAGACAGATCGTGGTTTCTGCATAGAAGGGGTCGACATAGGCGGTGCTGACGTCGGGCATCAGCTTCATGTCGGAGGCTTCGATGCTTTTCCAACCTGCGATGGACGAGCCGTCGAACATGAAGCCTTCTTCGAGGAAATCTTCGTCGACCAGATCGCTTACGATGGTAACGTGCTGCAAGGCGCCGCGGGTGTCAGTGAAGCGGATGTCGACATATTCGATGCCTTCATCTTTGATTTTGCTCAGGAATTCCTGGGTATCCATCGTGTAGGTCCTTTATGGTCTATTCGTAGTCTGGGCCCGAAGGCCGATGTCAAAGTGCGTCTGAACCGGATTCACCGGTACGGATGCGAATTGTTTGTTCTACAGGGGAAACGAAGATTTTGCCGTCACCGATTTTCTCCGTTTTGGCGGCGTCGACGATGGCCTCAATAGCGGCATCGACCTGATCGTCATCCAATACCACTTCCACCTTCACTTTGGGAAGGAAATCTACGACATATTCCGCACCACGGTAGAGTTCGGTGTGGCCTTTTTGACGGCCGAAGCCTTTTACTTCAATCACGCTGAGGCCTTGAACGCCCACATCTTGAAGGGCTTCTTTGACTTCGTCGAGTTTGAACGGCTTGATGATGGCTTCGATCTTTTTCATAGTATTCCCCTGACAATTCCCGCGCATTTATGCTCTGGTTTCGACAGAGCATCCTGCCCGCGTAACGTCCAGCGCCGGGCAGGGGGTAACATGGCGCGGCGGATGCATTTGCCAAGGGGCGCTGAGAATTTGGGCGCTACGCCTAAAAAATAGGCGGTGATGAATCGGACTCGGACTGTACCTTCGTGTGGTGCTTGCTAGAACCCTATGCATGACCATTTCCGAGATCACCCGCGAGAGCCTTGATGTTGCACTGTTGCGCAAGCAGCCGGGGCATAAATACGACCATGGTCATGCATTGATCCTGTCCGGCGGGCCGGGCCGGACAGGTGCCGCACGGATGGCAGCGCGCGCGGCACTGAGGATCGGCGCCGGGGCTGTGACATTGGGCGTGCCGCCCGCGGCGCAGCTTGAAACAGCGATGCAGGTCACGGCGGTCATGCTGCAAAGGGTGCCGGATGGCGCGGCGTTGTCGGAGGCGTTGAAAGACAGGCGGATCAACGCGCTTTGTCTTGGTCCCGCCTTGGGATTGGGGGCACGTGCGGCGGAAATGGTCAAGGCCGCCCTTGCCGCGCCCCATGTTGTTCTGGACGCCGATGCGATCACCCTACTGTCACAAGACGCTGATCTGCGCGCCGCCCTTCACCCCGGTTGCGTCCTGACCCCCCATATGGGAGAGTTCGCCCGGCTGGCCCCCGATTTGGCGGAGGCCGCCAAGGCTGAGGGGCAGGGCGCCAAAGCGCAGGCCGCCCGGGATGCGGCCGCGCGATTTGGGTGCGTGATCTTGCTGAAAGGGCCCGAGACGATGATCGCTACACCAGAGGGGGATCTGCGGCGTCACCGTGCGACCCAAGACCGCGCGACGCCGTGGTTGGCCACTGCGGGGGCGGGCGATGTGTTGGCGGGGCTTATTACCGGCATGCTCGCGCGGGGGATCGCACCGGTAGAGGCGGCCACCCTCGCCACATGGATGCATGCGCAGGCGGCGTTACAGCATGGGCCGGGGTTGATTGCTGAGGACCTGCCGGACGTGATGCCACAGGTGTTGCGCGACTTGGGGGTCTAAGCGGCGTGCAGCACTGCGCCGCGGGCGCGGGCGGCATCGGCGGTGCCAAGCTCAAGCCCATCGGCATAGATGATATGCGGGCCGTTGCAGAAAATCTGGATCAACGTCGTCTCTTCCTCACCCAGATCGGTGATGAATTCCTCGTCGACCAATGCGCGCGCTGCGACCAAGGCGCGTTCGGAGTTGAAAAGCGCCCGCGCGCGCCAATCGCGCACCAGCAGCATCTGATCCCCGGCGAGTTGTACATCGCGTTCGGGCCGCGTGTGGCCCAGCGATCCTGCCGCCAGCGCGATGCGCCGCACCTTGCGGGTCGTGCGTTGAATATGAAGGATTTTGGCAAAGCCACTGTCGCGCGTGATGACCCGATCCCCGACCGAGAGGAACTCAACCGGGATTTCACCGTCCAGCGTCAGAATTAGGGCGCCCTGCACAAGACCGGTGTCCAGCGCAGCAAATGGGGAAAACTGCCCCCCACGGCGATCGTTGTCGCCTACGCACCCGACCGTATTCGGTTTCATGGGCGTCTCTTTCTATTGTACCTGCCTCAGGTATCACCAACCATATGCAAACATCTGGTTAATGTCTTGTGCTTTTTTGCTCTCGCATCTGCCGCGCGGGTTTGCTAATCAGCGCGGGCACCGGTTGGTGCAGTGCGGGTGTGGCGGAATTGGTAGACGCACCAGATTTAGGTTCTGGCGCCTATGGCGTGGGGGTTCGAGTCCCTTCACCCGCACCACCTCCCCTCCTAAATGACGGATATTGAAGGCTTTTCGCGGACGCTTTCGTTCAGCCCAGAACCGTCAACCAAAGCCATACCGTCAAGATCGAACTGCCCGTCGCGATCAGCACCGAGCTTGCCGCGACACGGCGCGCGCGGCCGTACATATTGGCGAAAATATAGGCGTTGAACCCCGGTGCCATGGCCGCCGTCAGCACGCCGGACCGGAAACCGGCCTCCGGCAGGTCAAACATGGTGCCAAAGCTCCAGACCAGCGCGGGATGCACCAACAGGGCGATGGCGCAGACCATGAGGATCGCTTTCATGTCGCCTTCGGGCTTGTATTGCAGCAGCACCCCGCCAAGCGCGAACAGCGCCGCGGGCAGGGCGGCGCGGACGATGAGCGACAGCGCGTCATCCACCACACCGGGGATCGGCAAGCCGCTGAGGTTGACGGCAAATCCACCAAGAATCGCAATCACCAGCGCGTTGCGGAACATCGCGCGGCTGACATTGCGCAGCAACGACAGGCCCGATTGCCCGCGGTTGCGCACGAATTCCATCACCGTGATGCCCAAACCATAGCAAAAGGGCGCGTGGAACGACAGGATCGCATAGTTCCCGGCCAGCGCCTCGGGCCCATAGGCGCGTTCGGTGATCGGCAGGCCCAAGAGGATCGAGTTCGAAAACAGGCAACAAAACCCGATCGCCACACTGTCCTCCCAATCGCGGCGGAAGAGCACCCGCGCGCCGAGGATGCCAAGTGCAAAGCACAGCGCCGCACCGCCGTAGAAACTGCTCAGAAGACGCGGATCATAGCTGCTGGAAAGGTCAATGCGGGCAATGGCTTGGAACAACAGGCAGGGGATGGCGAAATTCTGGGTGAATTTCATCACCCCGTCGATGCCAGAGACGGGGAACAGCCCGCGCCAGACCGCCACGTAACCAAAGCCGATGACCAGAAAGACCGGCAGAATAACGTCTAAAAGAGTTTGCACTTAAAAGGGGCCTTTTGGGGGCGCGGCGGGGCGCCGACCCTTAGGCCCGCGCCCGGCGTTGCCTAATTTGAATGGGGAAGCGGGAAATGAAGGGTCAGCCCGTCATAGGCCGGTTGAATATGATCCGGCGTTTCTGCGGCGACGGTGCGGTAATCAAGATCGTTATGCATATTGGTCAGAACGGCGGTTTGTGGGGCCACGCGGGCGACCCACTCCAACGTCTGTGCCAAATGGCTATGGGTCGGATGCGGGTCACGGCGCAGCGCATCGACGATCCAGCAGCGCAGGTTATCCATCATCGGCCAGCAGTCCTCGGGAATGGCCGAGACATCGGGCAAATAGACGATATCGTCAAAGCGAAAGCCAAGCGCGTCGATATTGCCGTGGGTCACGGTAAAGGGCGCGAATTCGAGCGTGCCGCCGGGGCCGTCGATGCGGACTTCGCCGGTGATATCATGCATGTCGAGAATGGGCGGATAGCTCGACCATTCGGGCTGCACGAAGGCATAGCCAAAGCGCTCAATCAGCGCGTCCCGCGTGGGCGCATCGGCCCAGACCGGCAGCCGCGCGCGCATGTTCATCACCACCATGCGCAGGTCATCCAGGCCGTGCACGTGGTCCGCATGGGCGTGGGTGTAGATCACCGCATCAAGCCGCCCGACGCCCGCGTCGAGAAGTTGGCTGCGCATGTCGGGGGAGGTGTCGATCAGAACGGTGGTTGTGCCCGCATCCGTCACCCGCTCCACAAGGATCGAGCAGCGGCGGCGGGCATTCTTGGGTTCATTCGGGTCGCAGTCCCCCCAGTGGCCGCCGATCCGCGGCACGCCCCCGGAAGAGCCGCAGCCCAATATGGTCACCCGCAGGTCAGCCATCAGCGCGCGGGCTCCCAAGCGGCGGCTTTCGTAAAGAGACGCTCGAAATTCGCCTGCGTGCGGGCCGCGAAATCGGCGTAGTCGAGGCCGAAGGTCTCAGCCGCGCGCCGGGCGGTATGGGCGGTGAAGGCAGGCTCATTTGGCTTGCCCCGATGCGGGGGCGGCGCGAGGTAGGGCGCGTCGGTTTCCACAAGGATACGGTCGAGCGGGGCGGCGGCGAAAATATCGCGCAGCTCCTGCGATTTGGGGAAGGCGGTGATGCCGGACATCGACAGGTAGAACCCCAGATCAAGCGCAGCACGCGCCAGTTCAGCGGAGGAGGAGAAGCAATGCATGACACAGCAATAGGCACCTTGCGCATGTTCCTCGCGCAGGATGCGGGCCATGTCGTCATCCGCATCGCGGGCGTGGATGATCAACGGCAGGCCACTTTCCCGCGCGGCCGCGATATGGATGCGGAGGGAGGTCTTTTGCACCTCCGCACTCTCGGCGGTGTAGTGGTAATCAAGGCCGGTCTCACCGATGCCGACCATCTTGGGGTGGCGGGTCAGGGCGAGCAACTCATCGACCGAGGCGAGCGGCTCTTCGGCGGCGGACATCGGGTGGGTGCCCGCGGCGTAGAACACCGGATCATGCGCTTCGGCAATTGCCCGCACGCTCGGCTCGTTCTTCAGCCGGGTGCAGATGGTAACCATCCGTGTGACGCCAGCTTCACCTGCGCGGGCGATGACGCCGGGCAGGTCGGCGGCAAGGCTCTCGAAATCGAGGTGGCAATGGCTGTCGGTGATGTGGGGCGTGTCGGTCATGCTGTCCTTTCGGCTATCGCGGCGCCGTCTGGCCTATCTGCCGCAGGGTATCTAGGACCAGCGCGGCAGGGTCAAGGTTCACCGCCAGCCCGTGGCGGGCGCGGTCGGATATCTGTTGCGCGGCATCGGCCCAAGCGCGGCCCTGTGCGGGACTGGGCGAGAGACGTTGCAGCACGGCGATCTCATCGGGGCAGGCGGCTCGCGCAGGCGGCGCACCAGTGGCCCCGGTACGTGCCAGACGGACCAACAGCAGGTCGAGCAGGGTAAAAAGCAGGTCGAGCTTGGCTTCGGCCCCGCGCTGTGCTGCGGCTTCGGCCAGCTTGATGGCGCGGCCCCGGTCGAGTTGCGGCAGCGAAGAGATCAGCCCCACAAGATCGGCATAGGTTTTGACCCCGCCCATCAGCGACAGGCGCAGCGCGCCGCCGACCGACCCACCGGAAAGCTCGGCCAGCGCTCCGGGGTCGCCCTCGACCTCCACCCCCGAGCCGGCCAACGCCTCGGCCATCTGGTCCGCGTCAAGCGTGCCAAGCCGCAGCGTCCGGCAGCGTGAGCGGATGGTGGGCAACAGGCTGGAGGGTTGATGGCTCAGCAGCAGCAGGATCGCCCGCTCTGGCGGTTCTTCCAGCATCTTGAGCAAGGCATTGGCGGCGTTGGGGTTCATCTCATCCGCGTCGTCGATGATGACCACGCGGCGGCCCCCGTCGGCGGCGGACATCTGGAAGAAGCCGTTCAAAGCGCGGATGTCATCGACGACGATCTGCTTGCGCATTTTCTTTGTGTCGGGGTTCAGCGTGCGGGTGACGGATTTCAGCCCCGCTTCGGCCCCGGCGGCCACGCGGCGGGCGACAGGATGCTCGGGGTCGATCTCAAGCGTGTCAGTCGGGGGCAGATCGAACATGCCGCCATCGGGGTCGGGCGTGGCCAAAAGGAACCGCGCGATGCGCCATGCCAGCGTCGCTTTGCCCACACCGCGCGGGCCGGTCAGCATCCAAGCGTGGTGCAACTTTCCGCTGTTAAAGGCGTCGAGAAAGGCAGCCTCGGCTGCGCTTTGGCCGATCAGGTTCGGCGTGTCGCGCGGGTGGCGGGCACCTTCCACACGGTCTGGCTGGGGGGCGTCGTCTGTCATGGTCTCGGTCTAGCATGTTTCGCCGCAGAGGGAAGCGGGCAGGGCGATCACCCCAAATGGGCGGTCACGGTCGTGGTCACATCACGCGCAACGCTGTCAATATCGCGGCCCCCGTCGATCACTTGGAAACGGTCGCTGAATTCTTCGGCAAGGCTTAGAAAACCGGCCCGCATCTTCGCTTGGAGTTCCACGCCGAAATCCTCAAACCGCTCCTCCGCCGTCTGGCGCGAGAGGGCACGCTCCAGCCCATTGGCCGGGTCCATGTCGATCAACAGGGTCAGGTCAGGCTCTACGCCGATCATCAGCGCATGCAGATCGTCCACCATCTGCCGCAGATCACCGCGCGACAGGCCCTGATACATCCGCGTGCTGTCAGCAAAACGGTCGCAGATGACGATCTTTCCTGCCTCCAGGGCGGGGCGAATGGTCCGCTCCAGATGGTCGCGGCGGGCGGCGGTGAAAAGCAGGATTTCGGTCTGAGCCGACCAGCGGTCGGGATCGCCTTGCAACACCAGCGCGCGGATTTCCTCGGCCCCCGGGCTGCCGCCCGGTTCGCGGGTCAGCACCACATCACGGCCCTGCGCTGTCAGATGGTCTGCCAAAAGCCGCGCTTGGGTGGATTTGCCGGACCCGTCGATGCCTTCGAACGTCACGAAGAGGCCCGGCGCGCGGGCCTTCTCTGCGCTGGTCACGAAGCTTCCGCTTCCACGTCAGGGGTCGCCTGCGGCCCCGCGTTAAGGCGGTTCATCAGATGCAGCGCGGCGGCGGTCATTTTAACCATGAACCCCCCCGGCGCGATGGAGGCGGAGGCCACCAGCGGCACACGCATGGCGGGCAATTCGCCCCGGTCGACCACCAGTTCGCCCAATTCGTCGCCCTTGCTGATCGGCGCTTGGAACGGGCCGGTGTAGATTACCTCGGCTTCGATCTCATCCCCGCCGGTGACGGGCACGAGCATCGACAGATCGTCCTTCAGTTCCAGCCCGACCGATTGGGTCGTGCCAAGGGCCACAGGCGCCTCGGCGATACGGCTGCCCGCCGCGCCCAGATCGCGCTGTGTGAACTGACGGAAGGCCCAATTGACCACCGATTCAGCCTCCTGCGCGCGGGCAGCGGCGCTGTCGAGGCCCGACAGCACAAAGATCACCCGGCGGTCCCCCTGTTTGGCAGAGCCAACAAGACCATAGCCCGCTTCATTGGTGTGCCCGGTCTTCAGCCCATCAGCGCCGATGCCGAGACCCAGCAGAGGGTTGCGGTTGCTCTTGTTCTGTGGCGCGCGGCCATCGAAGGCGAACTCGCGCTCGGCAAAGAGCGGGTAGAACTGCGGGTAGTCCGAGATGATCCGGTTCGCCAGCAGACCGAGGTCACGCACCGACATCAGATGCCCCGCCTGCGGCCAACCGTTGGAGTTGGCGAAGGTCGAGTTGGTCATCCCCATCTGCTGCGCGCGCTGTGTCATCAGCCGGGCAAAGCCGTATTCCGTGCCATCTGGGCTCAGCGCCTCGGCGATCACGGCAGAGGCGTCGTTGCCCGAGAGCACGATGATGCCTCGGATCAGGTCTTCGACAGAGACGCGGTCGGTGGTGTCGAGAAACATGGTCGAGCCGCCATAGGACATGGCATGTTCGGACACGGGCAGTTTTTCGACAAGGTCGAGCCCGCCGTTCTGCTTGCCGCGTTCCACGGCCTCAAAGGCCATGTAGAGCGTCATCAGCTTGGACATCGACGCTGGCGGCAGCGGCTCATCCGCGTTTTTGGCCAGCAGTACGGTGCCGGTGGTCTGGTCCAGCACATAGGCGGCGGTGGCGCGGGTATCGAAGGCGGCGGCAGGCTGGAACGTCAGCACCAGCGCCACGGCGGCAGCAAAAAGGCGGATCATAGGAAGCATTTCCTCCGGTTTGTCAGTTCGACACGGCGTAGGCGTCGGTAAAGCCCTCAGCTTTGACCTTCTTGAGAAGGGCGTCGAGTTCGGATTGGCTGGTGGCGGGGCCGATCACCACGCGCCAGAAGGGTTTGTTGTTGATCGCGCTTTGCTTGACGGTGGGCACCATGCCGGCGCCGCGCATCTGTTTGGCGGTGCGGGTGGCATTGGCCTCAACGCTGAAGATGCCCAGTTGCACGAAGGGTTTGGACAGTTTGGCACCGCTCGCCGTTCGCGCCGGTTTCGGGGCCGCAGGGACTGGCGGTTTGGCCGCCGGGGTGGTGCTGGCTGTGGCGGTGGCCGCAGAATTGGCCGCTGTGCTGGCCGACGCCGTCGCGGCAGGCTCCAACGCCGTGGCCGTCACGGGGGCAGGGGCGGCAAGCGTGCCCGCAGCATCGCCGGTGTTTTCCGCCTCAAAGCTTTCCTCAGAGGCGGCGCTTTCCTCGCGGCGCAAAGCGGTCACGTTCAGCGGGGCCGGGGCGCCCGCCAGAATGCCAAGTGCTGCGGCAGCGTCCGAGGAAATCTGCAATTTCGGGCCGGGCAGTTCCCGCTCACGGCGGAACAGCGCGCCGATCACGAATTTGCCGTTGGCCTCATTGCGCACGATTACGCGCTCAGGTTCGGTTACGTCCGGGTGCGCGACCCAGACACCGCCAAGCGAGGGGCGACCGTCCCACAGACCCTCATCCGTGGCCGAGAACACTTCAGGCGCTTCGACATCGCGCTCGACCAGTTTGGTCGAGGTGCTGCGCGGGGCGCTGGCACCCTCATTCGCGCCGAAGGGAAGTTTGAAATCGCCGCCTTCACAGCCAGCCAGCAAACCAAGCGCCAGAATGCCCACGCCCAAGCCCGCTGCGCGGCTTTTCTTGATGCGCAACGGTTGATTGTCCCTGCTCATGCCTTCGATGTCCTTGCCTGCTGTCGTCGCGCGCCGCGACCCATGTCCCGCGAGAATGTCGCGCCGTTGGATCGGCACGCCCTTCGCCCCCCTGAAAGGGGCTTTGGCGCAGAGTAACCCGACCGAGCGGCCCTTGAAAAGGCCGCGCAGGGCAGATCGGCGAATTTCCCCAAGGGGCAGCAGGGGTCTGGCCGCGAAAATGTGCATTTGCCGAATCAATCAGGGCGCACTAGGAGGAGCGTGCTGCGGAGGAGTGGCAGAGTGGTCGAATGCACCGGTCTTGAAAACCGGCGTGCGTGAGAGCGTACCGTGGGTTCGAATCCCACCTCCTCCGCCACCACATTCATAGCGCGGCCCCTTACAGATAGTACCGTCGTGCCGCCCAGCGGGCGAGCGCTTCGACCGCGGTCCACAGCAGCAAGGACAGCGCCGCCAGCACGATCAACGCCGCGAACATCAGAGCAGTTTGGCCGCGGCCATTGGCCATGAGCATCAGATGCCCCAAGCCGCGGGAGGATCCGACCCATTCGCCGATCAGCACGGCGAGGGGGCCGTACACCACCGCGAGGCGCAGGCCCGAGATCAGGCCGGGCACCGCATGGGGCAGGCGCAGCAGCAGCGTTTCGCGCCAACGGTTGGCGCCGGAGAGACGCGATAGATCGCTCAGGCCCGCAGGCAGCGCCATCAGCCGGTCGAAGAGAGCAGAGGCGATGGGGAAATAGGTGACAAGCGCGATGGTGACGATTTTGGACGTCATGCCGTAGCCAAGCCAGAGGGTGATGACCGGGGCGAGGGCGAAGACAGGCACGGCTTGGGCCACCACCAGCATCGGGCGCAGCAACCAGCGCGCGCGGCGCGAAAGGGTCAGCAGCATCGCCGTCTCAATCCCCAAAAAAATCCCCACGCCCAACCCAAGTGCCAGATTGCCCGCCGACCACAGCGCATTCTGCCACAGCAGCGCGGCATTCACGCCCAGCGCCTGCACGACAAGCCATGGTCCCGGCAGGATGAAGCGCGGCACCCCGCTGAGGGTGACCACAAGCTGCCAGATCGCCAGAGCAAGCGCAAAGCATACCGCGCCGCGCCATAGTCTATGCCCCACATGCGCCATCAGGCGACCTGCGCGGGTGCGGCCAGCCCCATCCGGCGGAGGAGATCGGCTTGGGCTGCGAGGGTTTCAGGCGCGTCGATCTCGCGCGGTGGACGCGCTTCGGGCAGGCTGCAGGGGGTGATCCCTTGGCGGCTCACGACCCACGCATGATCGGCCAGCCGTAGGGCTTCGGCAGGGTCATGGGTAATCAGCACGACAGTCCGCCCGCAAAGCAGCCGCGCCGCCAAGTCTTGCATTTTAAGGCGGGTCACCACGTCGAGGGCAGAGAAGGGTTCATCCAGCAGGACAACGGGGCGATCTTCGTAGAGGGTACGCGCAAGGGCGACGCGCTGGCGCTGACCGGCGGAAAGCTCGGCGGGTTTGCGGCCCCCTTCGGCGGCGAGACCCACTTCGGCCAAAAGCGCAGTGGCGCGGTCAGGAACCGCGCGCTCTCCACGCAGGCGGGCGGGGATGGTGACATTTTCCATGGCGCTCGCCCATGGCAGCAACTGATCATCCTGCGCCATCATCGCGACGCGGGGCGCGAGGGGCCGATCGTCATCGGCTGCGATGCGCCCGTTTAGACGGGCGGCAGAGGGCAGGCCCGCCAGAAGGCGCAACAGCGACGTTTTCCCAACGCCGGAGGGGCCGAGCAGCACGTTCCATTGCCCGGCCCTGAAGGTGATATCGAACCTGTCGATCAAGGGGGCAGCGGCCCCCTGCAGCGCACCCGACAGATGAATCGCAGGCGCCGTCATGGTGCGGCGGGCGCAAGCGCCATGCCCCAGAAACCAACCTCAAGCCGGGTCGCGGTATTGAAACGCTCTTGCAGGGTTTTGGCGCGCGGCAGTGTTTTCCATTCCGCGCTCAGACGCCGCCGCAATGCGCCGTCGATCAAAGCACCAACATCCCGGCAAAGCGCTTGGTAATCTTCACCGCCATAGACGGCGCACCAATCGGCATAGGGGCCATCATTGCCCCGAAGGCTCAGCCCAATCTCACCATAGCCCAACATACAGGGCGCAAGTGCGGCCATCAGATCAAGGAAATCACCGGAATAGCCCGCCTCTAAAACATAGCGTGTATAGGCGAGGTTGCCCGGTGCCTCTGCCGTGGCTTCAAGCGTGGCGCGGTCGATGCCTTGGCGCGCGCAGGTTTCCACATGCAGTGGCATCTCTACATGAACAAGCGCATGAACCGTAGCACTGGCTGCGGCCATCTCATCCAGCGTTTCCGCCTTGGCTGCGGCCAGCGCCCATGCGCGGGCGAAATGGATCAGAAACACATAGTCCTGCCGTAGATAGTGCAGATAGCTGGCCTGTGGCAGCGTCCCCGCGCGCAGCTCTTCGACAAAGGCATGGCGGATGTAGTCCCGCCACGCCTCTCCGGCGCCGCTGCGCCATGCGGCAAAGGCATCGCCGTAGTCGGGTGCCGTCATGGCTTGGCCTGCGCGGTGACATCGACCACCAGATCAGCGGCGGGGATCACGGTCTCGACCACACCGCTTTCCTGCATGAAAGCCTCGAACCGGTCGTAGCGCCCATGATCCACGGCGGCGGGGCGGGTGGCGAAACGCGGCCATGTGTCTTCCCATGCGCGGGTGTTCAGCTCGTTGCGCAACTCGGCATCGGAGGCAAAAAAGGTCTCGCCGCTGGCAGCCGGATCGTTGACGATATCGGCCGCGGCACGTTCGGTGGCACGCAGGAAGCGCGCGATCATCTCGCGGTCCATATCCTCGGCATGGGCGACATAGATCAACTCGTCATAGGCGGGCACGCCTTCGGCCTCGGGATAAAAGCAACGGCCCTCATGGCCTTCGATCTGCATCTGGTTCAACTCGAAATTGCGGAACGCGCCAATCACGCCGTCGACCTGACCCGACATGAGCGCGGGCGAGATCGACCAGCCAATGTTGATCTGTTCAACCTCAGAGGGGGCCACGCCATGGTGGTTCAGCATCGCGTCCAACAGCATCTCTTGCACGCCTGCCACGGCGAAACCCACTTTCCGGCCCTTGAGGTCGGCCATCTCTTTGACCGGCCCGTCGGCGCGCACCACGAGGCAGGTCAGCGGGGTCTCGACCAAGGTGCCCACGCGGCGCAGGTCCAACCCCTCGCGCTGGGCGAGATGCAGTTCCGGCTGGTAGGAGACCGCCAGATCGACCCGGCCTGCCGCCACCATGCGCGGCGGATCGTTCGGGTCAGCGGGAGAGATCAGTTCAACCTCCAGCCCCGCTTCGGTGAAATAGCCCTTTTCCTCGGCCAGAATGATCGGCCCGTGGTCGGGGTTGATGAACCAATCCAGCATGACTGTCATCTTGTCTTGGGCCAAGGCCGGGGCGGCGATCAATGTCAGGGCGAGGGGAGTAAGGATGTGTTTCACGAAGGGCTCCATTTTGTGGTTTTGTTCAAGAAAGGGTCAGGCACCGGGCAGGGCCAGCAGGGCGATTTCTCCCGGCCAGCGTCCGCGGAGGGTGTTGGCCGCGTGATGCGCGCGCAGGCCGGTGCGGCAGGCGAGCACGATGCGCGGGATGTGGGGGGGCAACGGCAGGTCCGGCAGCGCCTCGGGGGGGACATGGCGCGCTTGGGCTGAGAAGGGCGCGGGCGCTTCGGCGCGCAGGTCAATGACCATATCGCGCGGGGCGATCTGGCTTTCGGCGATGAAATTTTCGGACGACGCAGGTTCGGGTGCGCCATCAAAGCGAAAGCCCGACATCCGCCATTGTACAGCGTCCCAAATCATTAACTGCCCGAGCGGAGAAGGCGACAGCCCCAGCAGCACCGAGAGCGCCATCTGCGCCTGCGCCGCGCCGATCACCCCCACCACGGGGCCCAAGACGCCCGCCGTGGCACAGGTGGCCGCCGTCTGCGGCAAATCAGGGAAAACCGCGCGGAGAGAGGGGGCAGGCCCGCAAAAGCCGCCAACATAGCCCGACAGCCCAAGCGCCGAAGCCGAGATCAGTGGCTTGCCTTGCGCCAAAGACAGATCCGAAAGCGTTAGGCTGGCGGCGAAAGTGTCCGCGCAGTCGAGGGCAATATCGCACTCCGCCAGTAATCCGGGGGCGTTGGCGGGGGTAAGCCATTCGGCACGCGGGGTGAGCGTCACCTCCGGGTTCAGCGCCGCCATCGCCTCTGCCGCGGCGATGACCTTGGGCCTGCCGATATCGCTCATTTGGTAGAGAGGTTGGCGGTGCAGGTTACTCATCACCACCACATCGCCATCGACCAATGTGATCTGCCCAACACCGGCCCCGACGAGATATTGCAGCACCGGCACCGCCAGCGCTCCGGCGCCGACGACGAGCACATGCGCGGCGGTAAGCCGTTCCTGCCCCTCAGCACCGACCTGCGGCAGAATGGTCTGCCGGGCGTAGCGGCTCATGCCGTTACCTTGAGCCATTCGCGCATCCGCGCTTCGGGGTCGGCATTCAGCGTGATATCCGTGACCGCCGCCACTGTATCGGCCCCGGCGGCAAAGGCCCCCGGCGCGCGGGCGACGCTCATCCCGCCGATGGCGCAAAGCGGGATATCCCCGATCCGCGCCTTCCATTCGGTCAGCCGGTCGAGGCCCTGTTCGGTCCATTTCATCTTTTTCAGAATGGTCGGATAGACCGGACCAAGGGCGATGTAGTCGGGGGCGAGGGCCAGCGCGCGGTCAAGTTCGGCGTGGTCATGGGTGGAGAGGCCCAGTTTCAGCCCCGCGCGGCGGATCGCGGGGATGTCGGCTGTGTCCAGATCCTCTTGGCCCAGATGCAGCCACTCGGCCCCCAGTTCGATCGCCAGTTGCCAGTGGTCATTCACCACCAGCAGCGCGCCGTGCTGGCGGCAGAGGTCGAGCGCGGTGGTGATCTCATCGCGCAGCAGGTCATGGGGCGCGTCTTTGACGCGCAACTGCACCAGCTTGACGCCCAAGGGCACCGCCCGCGCAACCCATGCAGCACTGTCAAAAACGGGATAAAAACGCGGCAGGGTCATAGCCAAGCCTTTCCGATGACGGGGGTGGAGGGCACCGCCATATCGCGCTGGCCCATGGGGCCGGAGGCGGCGGCAAGCGCCCCCGCGCGGCAGGCCAGCGCAAAGGCCTCGGCCATGGCAGCGGGGTCGCGGGCTTCGGCGACGGCGGTGTTGAGGAGCACCGCGTCGAACCCCATCTCAAGCGCCTGCGCGGCATGGCTGGGCAGGCCGAGGCCCGCGTCGATCACCATGGCCACCTCCGGAAATGCCGCCCGCAGGCTGCGCAGCCCGTGCAGGTTGTTCAGCCCCAGCCCTGACCCAATCGGCGCGCCCCAAGGCATCAACACCCGGCAACCCGCATCGACAAGCCGCCCGGCCAACACCTGATCTTCGGTGGTGTAGGGAAAGACCTCGAACCCATCGGCGCAAAGCGCCTCGGCGGCCTCAACCAAGCCGAAGGGGTCAGGCTGCAGGGTGTCGGCATGGCCGATAACTTCCAGCTTGATCCAATTGGTCCCGAAATACTCCCGTGCCATCTGTGCCGTGGTGATCGCCTCCCGCGCCGAATGGCAACCGGCAGTGTTGGGCAGCAGATGCACGCCGAGCCCGCGCACCATATCCCAAAACGCCTGACCCGCGCCCTGTTCGCGGCGCAGCGAAACGGTTGCGACCGGGGCGGCACTTTGGCGAAAGGCGGCCTCCATCACCGCGGGCGAGGGGTAGCGCGCGGTGCCCAGCATCAGCGGCAGGGGCAGGGTGGTGCCGTAGAAATCGCGCATCGCTCAGCCCCCCTGCATGGCGCTGAGCACTTCGAGCTGGTCGCCGTCACTGAGCGTCGTCGCGCCCCGCGCGCCTGCGGGGACGAAATTGCCGTTGAGTGCGGTGGCGACCTTGGCTTCGCCCCAGCCAAGCTCCACCAAGGCCGCGTTAAGCTGCGTGGCTGTGACCTCACGCGCTTCGCCGTTCACTTCAATTTTCACGAAATAAATCCCCCGTTGTCGCTGTTGCAAGAAAGGCTGCGGCCTGTTCTGCCAAGGCCGGTGCCATGAGGAACCCGTGCCGAAACAATCCGTTAAGATGCAGCACTGCGCCGCGTTGCACGATGCCGGGAAGGTTGTCGGCAAAGGCGGGGCGCAGGTCGGCGCCCATCTCAATGATCTCGCCTTCGGCAAAGCGCGGGTCGAGCGCATAGGCCGCCGAGAGCAGTTCCAGCGCCGAGCGCGCGGTCATTTGGGCGCGACTGGCGCTTTCGATCTGGGTCGCGCCCAGCATGTAAATTCCGTTCCCGCGCGGCACGACGTAAAGCGGGTGGCGCGGGTGCAGCAGGCGGATCGGGCGGGTGAGGGTGATCTCAGGCGCGCGCAGCAAGATCATCTCACCGCGCACCGCCCGCAGACCGGGTAGGTCGGCGCTGGCGGCCATGCCACGGCAGTCGATCACCGGGCCTGTGACCTCCGAAGGGGTGAGGGGCGTGGTCTCGACCTTCACCCCTTGGGCGGCGAGCGTTTGGGACAGATCATGCAGCGCTTGGCGCGGGTTCAGATGCGCTTCTTCGGCAAAGAACAGCCCGCGCCGATGACGCCCTGCGAGGTCCGGTTCTAGGGCCGCGATGGCCTCGGCATCGCAAGTGCTGTGGCTTTTGGTCCGGTCGGCAAACCGCTGGATCTCAGCGCGGTCCCGTTCCGGGGCGAGGACCAGCGTGCCCCTGTGGGTGACCTCGGTGATCTCAGACCAGAGCGCCGCGGCACGCCGCCCGTTGGTCACCACCGCAGGCTCGCTCAGCGCGCCTTCGCAAAAGGGCGCGAGCATCCCGCCCGCCCACCATGAACAGCCATGCGGCCCGGGCGTGCCTTTGCGGTCGACCAACCGGGGCCGCAGCCCCTGCGCCAGACAGGCCCGCGCGGCCCAAAGCCCCGCAACGCCTGCGCCGATGATGGTGACGTCACTCATGGGACCAAACCGCGTGGAAGTGGTGGACCGGACCGAGGCCGCTGCCGATGTTGAGGGTGTCGGCAGCAGTAATGGCGCGTTGCAGATAGGCGTGGGCCACCTGTACGGCGTCTTGCAGTGTCTGCCCCCGCGCCAGCCCCGCGGCGATGGCGGCAGAAAGGGTGCAGCCGGTGCCGTGGGTGTTGGCGGTGTGCTGGCGGGGCGCGGAAAGGCGCAGGGTTTCATCTGCGGTGATCAGCAGATCGACGCAGGTTTCCCCTGTACCATGCCCGCCCTTCATCATCACTGCGCCGGGACCGGCAGAGAGCAGGGCGCGGCCCTGTTCCAACATGGCGGCCTCATCGGTGGCTTCCGGCCTGTCCAGCAGCCGTGCGGCCTCGGGCAGGTTTGGCGTTAGTACATGGGCCAAGGGGAGCATCCGGTCACGCAGGGTCGCCACCGCCTCAGCAGAGAGCAGCGCATCGCCGGATTTCGCCACCATCACCGGGTCGAGTACCACAGGCGCGGCGCAGCCCGCCAGTCCCTCGGCCACGGCGGTGATCGTTTCAGGATCGCCCAACATGCCGATCTTCACCGCACCGATTGCCAGATCATCAAAGACTGCCGCCATCTGTGCCCGGATCATTTTGGGGGAGATCATCTCAACCCCGGTGACCGCGCGGGTGTTCTGCGCGGTCACGGCGGTGAGCACGCTGGCCCCGTAAACGCCAAGCGCGCTGAAGGTCTTCAGATCGGCCTGAATCCCCGCCCCGCCGCCGCTGTCGGACCCCGCAATCGTCAGTGCTTGAAACGCCATTTGGCCCCCATGTGTTAGATGGGCCAAGGGCGTGTGGATACGGGATAAACGACGGGCCGCATGGGGCCGATGCTTGGTTCCGTTCCCTACGCCGGTACGACCCGGATCAGGTTCGATGGGTCGGTTTTCACCTCTCAGCCTTGCGGCACCCCAACGGATTGCGGGCAGGCTAGCGAGGCGGGCTGGCAGGGTCAACTGGTGATGGTTAATTTATGAGTTGTCTTTCTGTATCAACTATTTGCGAGTCACACTTCATCAAATACATGAAGATTCGTTAATGAAAATCCCGCGACTTCGGGATCACCCGCGCATCGCGCGGATGGCTATGCATCGCCACCTGACCGGGCAGCGGATGGGTCGGGTGATCGCCCCGCGTGGTGATGCCGGGCATCGGTGCATCCGACAGCGAAGCAAGCCTGTCAGAGCGGTCCTCAAGCCGGTCGGCCACCACATGGATCACCCGCCCGTCGGTCTGCACGTGCCCTTCGACCACCAGCAGCCGCGCGGCCATGATCGTGGGGCGGTAAAGCTTGAACATATTGGGCCAGATCACGAGGTTCGCCACGCCGCATTCATCCTCCAGCGTGATGAAACAGACCCCCTTGGCGCTGCCCGGCTTTTGCCGCACCAGCACCAGCCCGGCGAGCTTGACCCGCCGCCCGTGGCCCATTCGCCCCAAATCGCGGGCCGAAGCAAACCCCTGCGCGGCGAGGCTGGAGCGGTAAAAGGACATCGGATGCGCCTTCAGCGACAGGCGCAGCGTTTGGTAGTCGGCCACGACCTGTTCGGCCTTCGGCATCACCGGCAAGGTGACCTCCGGCTCCGGCCCCTGAGACGCGGCCTCCGCATGGTCAAAGATCGGCAAGGCGGGCGCGTCGCGCAGCCCTTGCGCTTGCCAGAGCGCTTGGCGTCGGTCGATCCCCATGCTGCGCATCGTGTCGGCGGCGGCAAGCTGGCGGATCGCCTTGGCATCGAGCCCGGCGCGAGACTTGAGGTCTTCGACATCCGCGTAAGGCGCCTCGCGCCGGTCCATGATCCGCGCGGCGGCCTTCTCTTGCAACCCGTCCACCATGCGCAGCCCCAGCCGCAGGGCAAAACCGTCGCCGCAGGGCTCCAGCGTGCAGTTCCAGTCGGAGTAATTCACATCAACCGCGCGCACCTCGACCTGATGCTCGCGGGCGTCGCGCACAATCTGGGCGGGCGCATAAAATCCCATCGGCTGGGAGTTCAGCAGCGCGCAGGCAAAGGCCGCCGGGTAGTGGCATTTCATCCAACTTGAGACATAGACCAGCTTGGCAAAACTCGCCGCATGGCTCTCGGGGAAACCATATTCGCCGAACCCCTTGATCTGGTCAAAACAGCGCTGCGCAAAGACCGGGTCATAGCCGCGTTTGGTCATCCGGCCCACCATCTTGTCTTGCAGCTTCTCGATCGTCCCGCGCGAGCGGAAGGTGGCCATGGCCTTGCGCAGCTCATTGGCCTCGGTCGGGGAAAACTGTGCCGCGTCGATGGAGATTTTCATCGCCTGTTCTTGAAAGATCGGCACGCCCAGCGTCCGGCTGAGGATGCTGAAGAGCTCATCCTGCGGAAATGCCGGGCCGGGGGCGGGATAGACGACGCTCTCCATCCCCTGACGGCGGCGCAGATAGGGGTGGACCATGTCGCCTTGGATCGGGCCGGGGCGGACGATGGCGACCTCGATCACCAGATCGTAAAAGACCCGCGGGCGCAGCTTCGGCAGCATCGCCATCTGCGCGCGGCTTTCGACCTGAAACACGCCCAGACTGTCGCCCCGGCAGAGCATGTCGTAGGTCGGCCGCCCGGTGGCGTCGTCCTCGTGATCCTCCACCGGGACGGTGGCCAGTTCCAGCGGGCGGTCGTAATGCGCCTCGATCAGATCAAAGCATTTGGCGATACAGGTGAGCATGCCAAGGGCGAGGATATCGACCTTGAAGATTTGCAGCGCGTCGATGTCGTCCTTGTCCCACTCGATGAAGCTGCGCTCGGGCATGGCGCCGTTGCCGATGGGCACGATCTCGGTCAGGGGGCGCTCGGTCAGGATGAAACCGCCGACGTGTTGGCTCAGGTGGCGCGGCATGCCGATCATCTGGGAGGCCAGTTTCAGCACCATGCGCAGATAGGGGTCGGAGAGGTCCAACCCCGCCTCGCGGGCGCGGTCATCGTCCATCTGGCCCTCGAAACTGCCCCAGATCGTGCCCGCGAGTTTTGAGGTCACGTCTTCCGACAGCCCCATCGCCTTGCCGACCTCGCGAATGGCCGAGCGTGGGCGGTAGTGGATCACCGTGGCGCAGAGCCCGGCGCGGTGGCGGCCGTATTTGCCGTACATGTATTGGATGACCTCTTCGCGCCGCTCATGCTCGAAATCCACGTCGATGTCGGGCGGCTCATCG
Organism: Sulfitobacter sp. HI0027; assembly: GCF_001634775.1. Taxonomy (NCBI): domain Bacteria; kingdom Pseudomonadati; phylum Pseudomonadota; class Alphaproteobacteria; order Rhodobacterales; family Roseobacteraceae; genus Sulfitobacter; species Sulfitobacter sp. HI0027. The sequence goes on along the minus strand of NZ_LWER01000166.1, from coordinate 20,953 downwards.
CGTTCCTCGGAAAGGAACCGCTCGAACAGCAGGTTGTGCACCGCCGGGTCGACCGAGGTGATGCCGAGGCAGAAGCAGACGGCGGAGTTGGCCGCCGAGCCGCGCCCTTGGCAGAGGATCGGCGGCTCAGCTTCCTCGCGGGCAAAGCGCACGATGTCGTAGATGGTCAGGAAATAGCGGGCGATCTTTTTGGCGGAGATGAGCGCGAATTCCTTCTCGATCGTCTTGGTCACCGCCTCGGGCACGCCTTGCGGGTAGCGGCGGGCGGCACCCTCCCATGTCAGCCGCGCCAATTCCTCCATCGGGCTGCGGCCTTCGGGGACGATCTCATGCGGGTATTCGTAGGCCAGATCGGTGAGGCGAAAGGTGATCCTGTCCGCCAGCCGGCGCGTCTCGGCGATGGCATGGGGCCAGTCGGCGAAGAGGCGGGCCATGGCCTCGGGCGATTTCAGGTGCCGCTCGGCATTGGCGGCCAAGAGATAGCCCGCTTTCGGCACGATCACGCCTTCGCGGATCGCCACCATCACGTCTTGCAAGGGCCGCCGGTGGCGCGCGTGATAGAGCACGTCATTGGTGGCCAAAATCCTCAGCCCATGGGCGCGGGCCAGTGCATCTAAGCGGTTGATCCGCGCCCGGTCATCTCCGCGATAGAGAAAACTCGCCCCGATATGGTGCATCTCCGGCAGCGCTTTCACCAGACGCGGCAGGCCAGCGGCAAAGACATCAAGGTTTTCGGGTGGCATCACGATCAGATGCAGCCCCTCGGCATGCCCCTGCAGCATCTCCAGCGTCAGATGGGTCTCACCCTTTTGTTGCCATTCGCCGTCCACCGATTGCATCTTGCCCGCCGACAGCAGGGTGGAAAGCCGCGCATAGGTGGCGCGGTCTTGCGGGTAGGCGAGGATTTCCGTGCCACAGAGCAGCACCAGACGCGCGCCGATCAGGGGGCGGATATGGGCCTTTTCCGCCTCCACATGCAGCCGCACCACGCCCGCCAGCGTGTTGTGATCCGCGATGCCGAGGCTGTCGTAGCCGTGGTGATAGGCCATCTCGATCAGATCCACGGCGTCGGAGGCCGCGCGCAAGAAGGAAAAGCAACTGGCCAGCCCAAACTCCACGTACTCCGCCCGCGGCGGGGCGGCAAAACCGTCTTCGCCCAGCGTTCGGCGTTTATGTCCTTCTTGCTCGGGCATCAGGCGAAAAGCCCATGCAAAAACCAGCGCGGCTCGGCCCCGCGACCGTCATAGATCACCCCCTCGCGGTAGAGCCAGAAACGCTGTCCGCCCTCGACCTCCACCTTGTAGTAATCGCGCAGCCGGGTGCCGGGGCGGTCGCGCCACCATTCGGGCGCGATGCGTTCCGGCCCGGTGTGGCGCGTGGTTTTATAGGTGACGCGCCGCCAGTTGAACTGCGAGGGCGGGCCTTCGGGCACGGCATAGATCACGCGCACTTCCTCGGGCGGAGTTAGCAGGCGCAGGGGGCGCTCGCGCAGCAAGGCGGGTGCGGCTGTAGGCGTGCCGTGCAGGGCGTCGACACGTTGCTCCACCCGTTCGGGCTTATGGGTCTCGCGCCACTGCGGCCAGTTGACCTTGTCCGCGCCCAGCTTCGCGGCGAGCCGGTCGAGCAGCCCGGCCACATCCGCCGAAGGGTCGCGTTTGCCGTCGAGGTGGTCTTGCATCAGCGGCAGCGGTTCGCTGGTCAGCGCCTCCAGCGTCAGCAGGTCAAAGCCGAAGCCGCTGTCGATGTTTTCCAGTTTGCCGTCGAACAGCCTGCGCAGATGCGCGGGGTCACGGCTGGCCCGCGCCGTGGCGACCCCAAGCGCGCGCCAATCGCCGTCGATGCGGTAGATGGTCAGGCGCAACCGCCGCGCGCCAAGCTCGGCGCGGGCCAGAAGGGTGCAGAGGTCATCGACCAGCGCGGGCAGATGCGGGGCGGGGTCGATCACCGGCTCAGGCAGGCGACTGCGGGTCATGAAGTGGCGGTGGTCCGGCGGGGCGTTCAGCGGGTCGGGGGCCTTGCCGAGAGCTTTGTCCAGCAGGATCAGCGGGTTGCGATCGGGCTTGAGGCTGGCAAAGCGCCGCATCAGCGCGGCGCGGGGCAGATCGCTGAGCGCGCCAATGGTCTTGAGGCCAAGCCGGTCCAAGAGCCGTGTGGTCTGGGCATCCAGCCGCAGGGCGGCGACGGGCAGGGGGGCGAGGGCGGCGCTCACATCCTCGGCCCCGCAGAGCTGCGCGCCGGAGCCGAAGCGTGCCAGTGCCTGCGCGGCACCGGGTGTGGGGGCCATGGCGCAGCGCGCGGTCAGCCCCTGTAGCGCAAAACGGCTGCGGATGTCGCGCAGCATCGCGGCCTCTCCGCCGAACAGATGGGTGCAGCCGGTCACGTCCAGCAGCAGGCCATGGTCCTGATCCCGCGCCGTCCAAGGGCACCAGCGCCGCGCCCAATGCACCAGCCGCTGGATCAGCGCCTCATCGCCCTCCAGATCCGCAGGCTCGACATGCAGATCGGGGTGAATGGCCTGCACATCGACCACCCGCGCGCCCGCCTCGATCCCGCGCATCGTGGCGGCAGCGCTCAGCCCATGGACCACCGGCCCATGGGTTCCGTCGCGCGACAGGACGACCGGCACCTCATCCCCCGGAACGCTGCGGTATTGGGCTATCACCCGGCGCCACCGCTCCATCGTCAGCATAGGGAACCAGACGGAGACGATCCGCGGCGCGGGGGCTTTGGCTTTTGTCGGGGTCATGGGCAGCCACCCAACGTCCCGGCGCATGGCCACGCGCGCGAAACAGCTCTAAATCCCAGCGGGCCGCGCCGGGGGCCTGCGCATCGTATGGATGGGCCTGTGAGGGCAGCGAGGAAATGCGCCACCGCATCCGCGCCGCACTCAAGCCGCCGGGATCGCCGCTGCGAATGAGATAGAGCGGCACGTTTGAGGCCTCGGCCCGAAGCGAGAGCCGTTTGGTGGCGGTGAAATCCAGCACCTCCGGTCCGCCGTGCACCTCGCCGATCACGGCCGAGAGACCCGCACAGGCAGCCCCTTCCTCCATCGTCCAGAGCACGTCGCGCGGATGGCTGACCGTGACCAGCAGCACCGGCTGTTCTAGCCCGAAGTCGCGCAGGCTGGGCGTATAGGGCGCCCCATTCTCGCGCCGCGACAGAAAGTCCTGCACCCAAAGCACCGGCCCCTTGCCACGCGGCAAGAGCGACAGCACGAAGGCACTGGCCGGGGCCGTGGCGAAGGCCCCCGGAAAGACATCCGTCAGCGGCGCATGCGTAGCCAGAACCCCCGGTTCGGGGAGTGTCGACGGCAGCCGCCGCGGCAGGGTAAGGACCTGCCCATATGTAGAATCGGTTGTCATGCACGACTCCATATGTTCACATTTTGTTCTATTCATAAACGATGAACTGCGGTTCTGTCAAAGATTTGAGCGGTGCCGCGAAGCCCTTGCCGGGGCGCGGAAAAACCGCATCTACTGGGCCTAGGGCGGCGACAGGAGACGAAAATGTGCAATCTTTATTCCCTCACCAAGGGGCAGGACGCGATCCGCGGCTGGTTCGACGGGATCGAGGACCGCGCGGGTAATCTGCCGCCGATGCCCGGCATCTACCCCGATTACCCGGCCCCGGTGGTGCGCCACGGCGATGGCGGTCCGGTGCTGGAGATGATGCGGTGGGGGATGCCCTCTCCGGTCTTCGCGCTCAAGGGCAAAAAGACCGACCGCGGCGTGACCAACATCCGCAACATCGCCTCGCCGCATTGGCGGCGCTGGCTGGGGGCCGAGCATCGCTGCGTGGTGCCCTTCACCGCCTTTTCCGAACCGCTGAACCGCCCCGGAGAGCGCTCGCGCCCGGTCTGGTTCGCGCTTGGCGAGGACCGTCCGCTGGCCTTTTTTGCGGGCGTTTGGACCGAATGGACGAGCGTGCGCAAACTGAAGGACGGCGAGACCACTGATACCCTCTATGGCTTTCTGACCACCGAAGCCAATGCCGAGGTCGGGGCCGTGCACCCCAAGGCGATGCCGGTGATCCTGACCACGCCCGATGAGGTGCAGGCGTGGCTGACAGTTGAAACGGCCGAGCTGCCCAGCCTGCAACGCCCCTTGCCGGACGGCACGCTCCAGGTCATCGACCCCGAGGATTAAGCCGCCTCTGCCATCATCCGCGCCGCCATCGCCAGATCGGAGCGGAACTGCGCCGTGGCCTCTTCGCGCAGCGCCGGATCCGGCACGCGCAGCAGATAGGACGGGTGCAGGGTGATCAGCACCGGGATGCCTTCTGGCCCCGTCTCGATCGTGCCACGGCGTTTCAGGATGCCCGTGCCCTTGCCCGTCAGGCTTTGCGCCGCTGTGGCGCCCATGGCGAGGATCAGCTTGGGCTGCACCTGCGCCACCTCGGCGTTCATCCACCAGCGGCATTGGTCGATTTCTGGCGTCTCAGGACGCTGGTGAATGCGGCGTTTGCCGCGGGCGGTGAACTTGAAGTGTTTGACGGCATTGGTGACGAAAGCCGCCTCGCGGTCGAGGCCGGCCTCTGCCGCCACGCGGTCGCACATCTGCCCGGCAGGGCCCACAAAGGGACGGCCCGCGAGATCCTCCTGATCGCCGGGTTGTTCACCGACCACCATCAGATCGGCGCGGTTTGGCCCTTCGCCCGGCACGGCTTGGGTCGCATGGCAATGCAGCGGGCAGCGGGTGCAGGCGCGGATCGCGGTGGGCAGGTCCTCCATCGGGCCGTCCCAAGCGGATGAGAAGGCCGAAAGCTGCGCCTGCACCCGGTCCATCCGCACCGGCGGCAGGGTGGGTGCTGCTTCGGCCATGGCACGGGCGCGGGCCGGGGCCTCGGCGATCATCTGTGGGATGAAGGCGGCTTCGGGCATGTTCTTCCAGTATTTCTTGGGCATCTCGGATTGCATCGCCTTCACCATCAGGCGGGCGGGGTTAAAGATGTTCTGGAAGTAGGTGATCCAAAGCTGCTCGCCCGCGTCTTCGGGCAGGTCGGGTTTTTCGTGGCCCTCTTGGAACGTGAGTTTGCCGTTCTCGAAGATCGCCGAGACATCGGGCGTCAGGATGCGCCAGTCCATATCGGAAAACCGCCGCACGAAGAAATCCGCCGTCGGCTCCACCGTGTGATGCGTGGGCTCGAACCACGCGGCGAAGCTGCGGCGCGGGGCGTCGGGCGCGCCGATCTCGCGGAAGCGGACGAAGGCCTTCATCTTGTGCTGGCAGCGGCGGACGTTCTTCTCCATCCCCCGCAGCACGGCGAGGTCGGCATCGCCCCGGTCGGACATCAGATGCGGCGCGTCCTTCACGCGCCAGAGGAAGGCATAGAGCCGCGCGAAACGTTCGGGATCGCTGTGCCAGACGGCCGTTTCCGCCATCGAGACGAAGCTGCGCGGCACCGCGACGCGGCCCGTGGCGGTGGGGGCGGCCTCGCCGCCGAAAAGATCGGGCACGGCGGCATGGTCGCCCCAGAGGATCTGCTCGGGCGGGATACCGGCGGCCAAAAAGCCGCGCGCCGCCTCGCGCCATGCCTTCGCGGTACCGATCGGGGGCAGGGAGACACGCTGCATCAGAACAGGGTCAACTGTTCGGGCGGCGGCGCGAAGCGCGCGCGCAGGTCGGCGCTGTCGGTGAGTGTGCCGGGCGACCAGCCGCCTGCCGTTACAAAGGCGCGGGCCTTTTTCATCGACGCGCCCATGCGGGTCAGGTCTTCGTAGCGCAGGGACCGGTGGCGGCGGGCGGCGAGGATGCGGGCCACCGTTTTGACGCCAAAACCCGGCACCCGCAGCAGCATCTCGCGGCTGGCGCGGTTCACGTCGAGCGGGAAGTGCTCGCGGTGCACCAGCGCCCATGCGAGTTTCGGATCGACCTCAAGGTCGAGATTGCCGTCGCGGGTGACGGAGGTGATCTCGTCCAGCTGGAAATCATAAAACCGCAGCAGCCAATCGGCCTGATAAAGCCGATGTTCGCGTTGCAGGGGCGGGCGGATCAGCGGCAGTTTGGCGGAACTGTCGGGGATTGGCGAGAAGGCGGAATAGTAAACGCGCTTCAGCTTGTAGCTGGAGTAAAGCCGGGTCGATTGGCCCAGCACTGTGGCGTCGTTCGACCCATCCGCGCCGATGATCATCTGCGTTGACTGGCCAGCAGGCGCAAAACGGGGCGGGCGCTTGCCAGAGAAGGATTTCTCTTTGCTCGCCTCCTTGGTCATCCGCACATTCGCCATGGCCCGGCGGATCTGCTCGGGCTTCTTCTCGGGCGCATATTGCTGCACCGCGCTGTCGGTGGGAAGTTCGACATTGATCGACAGTCGGTCGGCGAGACGGCCTGCTTCCTCGATCAACTCAGGGGAAGCATCGGGGATCGTCTTGAGGTGGATATAGCCGCGAAAATTCTCTTCGTGCCGCAGTTTGCGGGCGATCTGCACCATGTCGGACATCGTCGCATCCGGTGAGCGGATCACGCCGGAGGACAAAAAAAGCCCTTCGATATAGTTGCGGCGGTAGAATTCGATGGTGAGCTTGACCACCTCATCCACGCTGAACCGCGCCCGGTCGACGTTGGAGGACACGCGGTTGATGCAATAGCTACAATCGTAGATGCAGAAATTGGTCATCAGGATCTTGAGCAGACTGATGCACCGCCCGTCGGGGGCGTATGCGTGGCAGATGCCGCTGCCTTCGTTTGAGCCCAGCCCCTTGCCATCGCGCGAGTCGCGTTTGGTCGAGCCGGAGGAGGCGCAGGAGGCGTCGTATTTCGCCGCGTCGCTGAGAATCGCCAGTTTTTGATCGAGTGTCTGCTTTGCCATGCGTTCTATATATGTTCTCATGGCTAGGGTGTCATTAAACTATCTTAATGCCGCGACAATCTGCGCAGGGCACCGCCTGTGCGACGGCGCGGGCAGGGGTGAGAGTTTAAATTGACGTAGCGAAATCTTGTCGCTACGAATTACATGCAGATACATATTATGCATATGCATGCGAGAGCACCGGGGCAAAGATCGCGGGCTTTTGATCACAACTGGGAGACGATCATGAAAACAACAACTACGCTCAGCGCGGCGCTCTTTGCCGTCAGCACCCTTGCCACCACCAGCACCGCCAGCGCCGACGAAGTGACGCTGCGCGCCGTGTCGGCCTTTACCCTTGGCACCGCCTTTAGCCGCGAGTTTGAATCCTTTGTCGAATGGATCAACGAGAACGGCAAGGGGGTCGTGCAGATCAATATGGTCGGCGGGCCGGAGGCCGTGCCGCCCTTTGAATTGGGCAACGCGGTGCAATCTGGCGTTGTCGACATCGCCAATAACACCACGGCCTATTACCCCAACCTGCTGCCCACGGGCGACGCGCTGCATCTGGCGGAAAACACCATTCAAGAGCAGCGCGAGAACGGCTGTTATGAACTGGTCGACCGCATCCACCAAGAGCAGATGAACGTCAAATACCTCGGCCATGGCGGCGACGGGATCGGCTATCACCTCTATCTGACCAAGCCGGTCGAAGGGCCGGACCTCAGCGGTCTGACCATCCGCACCACGCCGGTTTATCAGGCGATGTTCACGCAACTGGGCGCCAATCTGGTGCGCACCGCGCCGGGCGAAGTCTATAGCGCGCTGGAGCGTGGGGCGATTGACGGTTACGGCTGGCCCTCGCAGGGTGTGCTTGATCTCGGCTGGGACGAGCAGACGAAATACCGGGTCGACCCGAGCTTTTACAACGTCGACGTGAACCTGCTGGTGAACCTCGACACATGGAATGGCCTGACCGACGAACAACGCGCCAAACTCGAAGAGGGCGCGGCTTGGATGGAGGAGCTTAACAACGACAATGCCGACCGCAACGCGACGGAATACGCCGCACAGGCGGATGCGGGGATCGAGACGATCACCTTCAGCGACGCCGATGCTGAAGCTTGGACCAATGCCGCGCGCGATGCCGGTTGGGCGGCGGTCGAAGAGGTCGATGCCGATCTTGCGCAGCAGATGCGCGCCTGCATGACCAAGTGATCGCCCGATGATCTCAACATTGTTTGACCGGACACTCCGGGGGCTGGCCGTTTTCTCGGCCGGTATCCTCGGGGTGATCGCGGTGTTTATCGCGATCAACGTGGTACTGCGCAATCTCGGCTTGCCGGTGGTCTATGGCGCGCTGGATGCAATCCAATATGCGTTGATGATTGCCACCTTTCTTGGCGCGCCTTGGGTGCTGTCGATTGGTGGGCATGTGAAGGTTGATCTGATCACCAGCAACCTGTCGCAGCGCACCGCCCATGCTTTGACCCGCCTGACCAGCGCCATCGGCGCGGTGACGGCGGGGGTGCTGGGCTGGTACGGGCTGCAGGCGGTGCTGGCCTCTGCCGCCCGCGGATCGATGATCCGCACGTCTTTCGTGATCCCGGAGTGGTGGATGCTGGCCTTTGTGCCGCTGTCGCTGGCGCTTTGCACGATCATCTTTATTCGTCGTCTGCTCTATCCGGAAACGGCCGAGCGTAGTTTGAGTGGTCTTTGAGATGGATTGGGGCCTGACACTGACCTTGATGCTGGGCGGATTGGCGGTTTTGCTGCTGATCGGTCTGCCGGTCGCCTTTGCCTTTATCGCCGTGACCACCGTAGGCGCCTATTTCGTATTGGGCGGAGACCGCGGCATTCTGCAACTGGCACGCAACTCGGCGCAATCGGTGGCGAATTTTCAACTCGCGCCGATACCGCTTTTTATCCTGATGGGGGAAATACTCTTTCAAACCGGGGTCGCGCACCGGGCCATTGACGCGATCGAGCGGGTGGTGACGCGCATCCCGGGCCGCATGTCGGTCGTCACGATCTTTGGCGGCACGATTTTTGCAGCCCTTTCCGGCTCGACCATCGCCAATACCGCGATGCTGGGCGGCACGCTGCTGCCGGGGATGCTGAAACGGGGCTATCACCCCTCGATGGCGATGGGGCCGATCATGGCCTCGGGCGCAATTGCGATGTTGATCCCGCCCTCGGCACTGGCGGTTCTGGTGGGCTCGCTCGCGGGTATTTCCATCGCCGGGCTGCTGATCGCGGGGGTGCTGCCCGCGTTGCTGCTGGCGGTGCTTTTCGTGGCCTATGTGGTGGGGCGAAGCCTTCTGGACCCGAAGGTCGCGCCGCCCGATGCCTACGAAGAAATGCCGCTGCGCGAACGTTGGACGCCCTTCGTGATCTATGTGCTGCCGCTGTCGGTGCTTTTCGCGGTGGTGATCGGTTCGCTGCTCGCTGGCATTGCCACACCTACGGAAAGCGCCGCCCTTGGCAGCATCACCGCTGTGATCATCGGGGCGGCCTATCGCGCCCTGAGTTGGGAGAAGATGGGCCGCGCGCTGATGGAGACGCTGAAGCTGTCGGTGATGATCCTGTTCATCATTGCGGCCAGCCAGACCTTTGCGCAGGTGCTGTCCTTTTCAGGCGCGACCAATGGGCTGATCAACGCAATCAACGCGGTCGATCCGACGCCGCTGATGGTGCTTTTGGGGATGATCGCGATCCTGCTCTTTTTGGGGTGCTTCATTGATCAGGTGTCGATGCTGATGGTCACCGTGCCGGTCTTCGTGCCCTTGGCGGGTGCGATGGAGATCAACGAGCTGACCCTCGGCGTGGTCTACCTGCTGACGATGGAGATCGGCCTGCTGACGCCGCCCTTTGGGTTGCTGCTGTTTGTCATGCGCGGGGTCGCACCTGCGGAGATACGCATGCCGCAGATCTATGCCTCGGTCATGCCCTTTCTGTTGATCAAGATCTTCGTGCTGGCGCTGGTCGTCTGGCTGCCGGGTATCGGCACATGGTTGCCCGGTTTGATGGGCCGCTGAAAATTGGGGCGGCGCGCCTCAGCGCCGCCCCGCAAGCTATTGCCTTAATTCGACATTTGCCGACTGTGCCGCCGCGCGCGGGCTTCGGTTGGCTTGCATTACCCCGCGTGATGCGGTTGTAATCCCGCAAGGAGGCAGTCGGCTTTCCCAAGAACAACACGCGAGGAGCACCGTGATGGCAAACCCCCTTTATGACACTCTGTTTGGCCGTCACGCTGGCAAAACGACGGCCTTTCTGCATCTCGAAGGCGGGGTCGTGCTGACCCATGCAGGCTTTCTGGGCCGGGCTGCCCGTTTTGCCCATGTGCTGACCGAGTTGGGGGTGAAGTCCGGCGACCGGCTGGCGGTACAAATCGACAAATCCGCCGATGCGCTGGCGCTCTATGCCGCCTGCGTGCAGGCGGGGGTGATCTTTTTGCCGCTCAACACCGCCTATACCGCAGACGAAGTGCGCTATTTCGTGACCGACAGCGGCGCCGCGGCCTTTGTCTGTCAGCCCGCGCGCCGAAATGAGATGGCCCCGGTGGCCAAGGCCGCAGGCTGTCAGCTTGAGACCTTGGGCACGGAGAACGATGGCAGCTTTGCGGATCGTGCGACCTCGGCCTCCGATAATTTTGAGACTGTGGCACGGGACGCCGATGACCTTGCGGCCTTCCTCTATACCTCGGGCACCACGGGGCGCTCTAAGGGGGCGATGCTGACGCAGGCGAACCTTTTGTCAAACGCGCAGACGCTGGCCGATCTGTGGCGTTTCACCGCGCGGGACGTGTTGCTGCATGCGCTGCCGATCTTTCACACGCACGGGCTGTTCGTGGCGACCAATGTGACGCTGGTGGCGGGGGGCGCGATGATCTTTATGCCCAAGCTCGACATCGACCGGTTGATCGACCGGATGCCCCATGCCACCGTGATGATGGGGGTGCCGACCTTCTACACCCGGCTTTTGGACGACGCGCGTTTCACCCGTGAGACGACGGCGAACATGCGGCTGTTCATCTCCGGCTCGGCCCCGCTGTTGGCCGAAACCCATGTCGATTTCGAAACCCGGACCGGCCACCGTATCCTAGAGCGTTACGGCATGACCGAGACCAATATGAACACCTCAAACCCCTATGAAGGCGAGCGCCGCGCGGGCACCGTGGGCCTGCCGCTGCCGGATGTGGAGTTGAAAATCACCGACCCCAAAACCGGCGCGACCCTGCCGGACGGAGAGATCGGCAGCATCGAAGTACGTGGCCCGAATGTCTTCAAGGGCTATTGGCAGATGCCCGAGAAAACCGCCGCCGAACTGCGCGAAGATGGCTTTTTCATCACCGGCGATCTGGGGCGGCGCGATGCGGATGGCTATGTGAGCATCGTTGGGCGCGACAAAGACCTGATCATCTCGGGCGGCTATAATATCTACCCTAAGGAGGTCGAACTGCTGCTCGACGACCAACCGGGCGTGTTGGAGAGCGCGGTGTTTGGCGTGCCGCATCCCGATTTCGGGGAAAGCGTGGTGGCGGTGTTGGTGGCGCGCCGGGGCGCGGAGTTGGACCTTGCGCAGATCGCCGGGGATGTGGCCGGATCGCTGGCCAAGTTCAAACGACCCGCCAAGCTGATCGTCCTGCCGGAATTGCCGCGCAACACGATGGGCAAGGTGCAAAAGAACGTGCTGCGCGACACCTACCGGGACTTGTTTCAACCGGGGTAGGGGCGCCCGAGGGCCATTCTAGCGGGCATAGGGGCGGCGGTATCGCCATCCCACGGGGCAGGACTGCGGTGTAACCTGCGACAATCTGGCGTTTAATGCCCGGTTTCGCTTGAGGTGCCGGGAAAATTTCTACAAAACGTGGTGACCTTTCAGTCCGCCAGATCAGGAGTTCGCGTGTCCCTCTTCCTTATCGTTGCCTTGCCCTTCTTGGGCGCATTGTTACCCGGACTGATGAATTCCGCAGGGCGTCAAGCCTGCGCCGGGGTGACCTTTATGGTGACCCTCGTGGCGCTGGTGGGGTTGCTGACCCATCTGCCTGCCGTGCTGGCGGGCGAATTGGTCACCGCGCGGGTTGACTGGATCCCGCAGCTTGGCCTGAACCTGACCTTGATGCTCGACAGTCTTGGGTTTTTCTTTGCCTGTCTGATCCTTGGCATCGGTCTGTTGATCATCGCCTATGCGCGGTCTTACCTGTCACGCGACGATCATATGGGTGAGTTTTTCACCTATCTGCTGCTGTTCCAAGGCGCGATGGTCGGCATCGTTCTAAGCGATAACGTGTTGATCTTGCTGATCTTCTGGGAGCTAACCTCGCTGTCGTCCTTCCTGCTGATCGGCTATTGGAAACACCTGCCCGAAGGCCGTCAAGGCGCACGCATGGCGTTGACCGTGACGGGCATGGGCGGCCTTGCGATGATCGGTGGCATGTTGCTGCTGGGTCAGATCGTCGGCAGCTATGACCTGAGCGTGATCCTCGACAACCGCGAGATGATCCAAGCCTCGCCCCTCTATCTGCCCGCGCTGATCCTGATCCTCTTGGGCTGTTTCACCAAATCGGCGCAGTTCCCGTTCCACTTCTGGCTGCCCCACGCGATGGCAGCACCAACGCCGGTCTCGGCCTATCTGCACTCCGCCACCATGGTGAAGGCGGGGATCTTCCTGATGGCGCGGATGTGGCCGGTGCTGTCTGGCACGCCGGAATGGTTCGTCATCGTCACCACGGCGGGGCTTATCACCATGGTGCTGGGCGCGGTCATCGCGCTGTTTAAACATGACCTCAAGGCGCTGCTGGCCTTTTCGACCGTCAGCCACCTTGGTCTGATCACCATGCTTTTGGGCACCGGCACGGCCTTTGGCGCGATGGCGGCAGTGTTTCACATCCTGAACCACGCGACCTTTAAGGCCGCGCTCTTTATGTCGGCGGGGATCGTGGATCACGCGGTGCATACCCGTGACATCCGCCGTTTGGGCGGGCTGCGGCATCTGATGCCTGTGACCTTTGTCATCGCCACGCTGGCGGCGCTGTCGATGGCGGGGATCCCGCTGCTCAACGGCTTCCTGTCGAAAGAGATGATGCTGGAAGAGACCCTGCACACGAAGCTCTTTGACATGCCGTGGCTGGTGCCGGGGCTTGCGACCTTTGGTGCGCTCTTCTCTGCCGCCTATAGCTTCCGGCTGATCGGCCATACCTTCCTTGGCAAAGAGCGTGACGACTATCCCGACCATCCGCATGACCCCAAGCCCGGTCTGTGGCTGCCGCCTGCGTTGTTGATCATCCCCGTTGTGGTGATCGGCCTCGCACCGTTTCTGGCTGAGCCTTTCGTCAAGCTGGTGACCGCTTCGGTTCTCGGCGGCGCGGCAGAGATGCCTTCGACTCATCTCAAAATCTGGCAAGGGCTGGGTCCGGCGCTTTATATGTCGATCATCGCGGTTGTCGGTGGCCTGATCCTACTGGCGCTTTTCACCCCGCTTCTGCGTGTTTGGGATGCCACGCCCCGGCCCGAGGCCAAGTCGATCTTTGACCGCATCATCGCGGCCTTTGTCGGCCTGTCGCAGGCGATGTCGCTGCGTCTGCACAACGGGGCGTTCTCGCGCTATGCCGCGATCATGGCGGTGACCGTGGTTGTAGTGGGCTATTACGCTTGGGCCACCGGCACCGTCGGGGCCGCGACCCGTGCGTTGCAGCCGACCAACGCAGTGCAGATCGCGGGCTGGCTGATGCTGGTGGCGGCGGCCTGCGGGCTGGTGTTCCTGCATCGCAACCGCCTGTTATCGCTGATCCTGATCGGCATCGTGGGGCTGATCGTCTCGGCCGGTTTCGTCTTTTTCAGCGCGCCTGACTTGGCGATGACCCAGCTGACGGTCGAGGTGGTGACGATCATCCTGCTGCTCTTGGCGCTGAACTTCCTGCCCAACCGCACACCGATCGAAAGCAGCGTGCTGCGTCGGACGCGCGACGTTGTGGTCTCCCTCGCGGCGGGGGCGGCGACGATGGCGCTGTCCTATCACTACCTCCTGCGCGACACTGTCGCGCCGAGCATTTCTGAATTCCACCTTGCCAACTCCTACAAAGGCGGCGGCGGCACCAATGTGGTGAACGTGATCCTCGTCGATTTCCGGGGCTTTGACACCTATGGTGAGATCATCGTTCTGGGCATCGCTGCCTTGCTGATCTACGCCCTGACAGAAACGCTGCTGTCTGGCCCAGTACGCGCACGCCTGCTCAACCGCAAACCAGACCAGCCGCGGGCAGGGGACCGGCACCCGATGATGATGGTGGTGATGACCCGCGTCATCATGCCCGTCGTGCTGATGGTTGGTTTCTATATCTTCCTGCGCGGCCATAACGAGCCGGGCGGCGGGTTTATCGCCGGTCTGATCGTCTCCATCGCCGTGGTGATGCAGTATATGGCCAGCGGTTTTGCCTGGGCCTCGGCGCGGCTGCGCTATCCCTATCACGGGATCATCGGCACCGGCGTCTTGATCGCGGGGCTGACGGGGATCGGATCGTGGCTCTTTGCCAAACCCTTCCTGACATCGGATTTCACCTATGTGCGCATCCCGCCCTTCGACAAGTTCGAACTTGCAACTGCCGCGCTCTTTGATCTTGGCGTGTTCCTTGCCGTTGTCGGGGCGGTGATGCTGTCGCTCGAAAGCTTCTCGCGGCTGGCCCGCCGGGCGCATGTGCCTGAGGCCGATCACCCGATGGACATCGACCCATCGCGCGAAGACACCACCAAGGCGGAGGCATAAACATGGAACTTCTCGTCGCATCCGCCATCGGCATTCTGACGGCCTCTGGCCTCTATCTTGTGCTGCGCTTGCGGAGCTTTCCCGTCATCATGGGCACATCGCTGCTGACCTATGCGGTGAACGTATTTCTGTTCGCCTCAGGCCGTCTGACCGTGGGCGCGCCGCCGATCCTCACGGATGCCGCGCGCTATACCGATCCGCTGCCGCAAGCGCTGGTGCTGACCGCCATCGTGATTTCATTCGGCATGACCGCCGTGGTGGTGATGATCGCGCTTGGCGCCTATCTGGGCAACAATGACGACCATGTCGACGACCCGCTGACCGATATCAAGGCGGAGGACCGCACATGACCCATTGGCTGATCCTGCCCATCGTGCTGCCCGCATTTATTGCGCCCTTCATCATTTTGGCCGCACGCTACCACATCACCATCCAACGGGTGTTGTCGCTGTTCGGGGCGCTCGCGTTGGTCGCCGTGGGGCTTGGCCTGTCGGTCGAGGCGGCGAGCGGCGATGTCATGCTCTACCGTCTCAGCGATTGGGCCGCGCCCTTTGGCATCGTGCTGGTGGGCGACCGTCTGTCGACGCTGATGGTCACGCTGACGGCGGTGCTGGCGCTCTTCGTGCTGCTCTATGTCATCGGCTCGAAATGGGACGAACGCGGGCGGCATTTTCACGCGCTGTTCCAGTTCCAGCTGATGGGGATAATGGGGGCCTTCCTGACGGGCGACCTTTTCAACCTCTTCGTCTTTTTCGAAGTGCTGCTGATCGCTTCCTACGGGTTGATGATCCACGCCGGCGGCACGCCGCGGCTGCGGGCCGGGGTGCAATATGTGCTCTATAACCTCTTGGGCTCGACGCTGTTTCTCTTTGCGCTTGGGGCTATCTATGCCGAGACGGGAACGCTCAACATGGCCGATCTGGCGCAGCGCGTTGCCCTGATCGATACCGGCGCGACCGTGGGTATCCGCATCGCAGCGGTGCTGCTCTTGATGGTCTTCGCGGTCAAAGCTGCCGTGGTGCCGCTGCACTTCTGGCTGCCGTCGAGCTATGCCGAAGCACCCGGCCCTGTGGCGGCGCTTTTCGCGATCATGACCAAAGTCGGCGCCTATGCGATCATCCGCGTCTATACGCTGATCTTCCCGCCAGACCTTGCCGCCACGGCGGACCTGCACACAACATGGCTGCTGCCTGCCGCGCTGCTGTCGCTGGCGCTTGGCATGATCGGCGTGCTGGCGGCCAAGCAGTTGGACCGAATGGTCGCCTTTTCGGTGATTGGGTCGATGGGCATGGTGATGATTTCTATCGCTCTGTTCACGCCCGAAGGGATCGCCGCGGCGCTTTATTATATCGTGCATTCGACGCTGGCCGCAGGCGCGTTGTTCCTGATCGCCGATCTGGCGCGGGCGGGTCGGGACAATCTTGATCTGACGGCGCAGCCGCAGGTGGCGGGGGCCAAGCTGACCTCGGCCCTGTTCTTTGTCGCGGCTATCGCCATGGTCGGCGTGCCGCCGCTTTCGGGTTTTCTGGGCAAGTTGCTGATCATGGATGCTGCTGCCGAGAATGATTACTGGGTCTGGATCTGGGCCGTGATCTTAGGCGCGAGCCTTTTGAGCCTTGTCGGCTTTGGTCGCGCGGGCAGCGTGGTCTTCTGGAAATCTCGCAGCGTCACGCCGCAAGAGGGGGCCACCCCCGCCGAGGCGCCCTCGGCGCTGAGCTATGTGGCCGTGGGTGGCCTGCTGGCCCTTTTGGTCGCACATACCCTGTTGGCGGGCCCCGCCACACAATATGCCACGGCGATCTCGAACCAATTGTTCGGGCCGGAGCGTTACCTGAGCACCGTGCTGGAGACCCCCGGCAAGCTGTCGGACGGCAAAGAGGAGGCACATTGACATGATGCGACCGATCCGTTGGCTTTTGCCGCACCCGTTTCTGACCCTGCTGCTCACCGTTGTGTGGATTCTGCTGCAAAACAAGTTCAGCGCAGGCATGCTTGTTTTTGGCCTGATCCTCGGGATCGTGATCCCGGTGCTGACCGCGCGTTGGTGGACCGACCGGCCCCAAGGCATTCGCCCGCTGCGCATGATCGCCTATGTGATCTTGGTCCTGTGGGATATCATCATCGCCAATATCCAAGTGGCGTGGATCATCCTGACCAAATCCAACGCCAGCATGTCGCCCGCCTGGGTTGTCGTGCCGCTGGACCTGAAAGAACCCGAAGCGATCACGATTCTTGCGGGCACCATCACCCTGACCCCCGGCACCGTTTCGGCGGATCTGTCGGACAACGGGCGCTACCTGCTGGTACACGCGCTGGACGCCACTGACCCCGACGCCGTGCGCGATGAGATCAAAGACCGCTACGAACGCCGCTTGAAGGAGATTTTCGTATGACCCAAGCGACCGACCTTTTGACCCTTGCGCTTTATGGTGCCCTGACCTTGGTCGCCATCGCGCAGTTCATGGCGATGATCCGACTGTGGATCGGCCCCGGCACCGGGGACCGCATTCTGGCGCTGGACACGATGTTCATCAATGCCATCGGCATCATCGTGCTTTTGGGCATCCTGCAGGGCACGCAGATCTATTTTGAGGCGGCGCTGATCATCGCCATGCTGGGTTTCGTCTCAACCGTGGCCTATGCCCGGTTCGTCTTGCGCGGAGATATCATCGAATGAGCCCCGATATCATCGCCACCTATTTTATCATCGTGCTGCTGGTGATCGGCAGTTTCTTCGTGCTTGTCGCCGGGATTGGCTTGCTCAAGCTGAACGACCCGATGACCCGCCTGCACGCGCCGACCAAAGCCGCGACGCTGGGGATCGGGGCCTATCTGCTGGCGGCGATGGTGAGTTCGTTTCTGTCTGGAACGGGGTCGCTGCATGAACTGCTGATCATGGCCTTCATCTTTGTCACGGCTCCGGTTTCGGCAAATTTCATGGCCAAGGCGAATATCCACCGGCGCGATTGCCTGCCGCATCCGCCGGAACTGCCGGATGGCGATACGTGGGCCACGCTCAACGTGCCGGAAGAAGACCGCGAGATCGAAGAGACTTCGCCCAACGCCTGAACCACGGCAGCAAGGGTCGGATTCATTTCAAACTGTTACGATGGTGGAAACCTTTTCCTGCCAGCATAGGTTAATGGGCGGCGCCGCCCAACCGAAGCTGACCGAAAGGAGCCCGCCATATGCGTTTGACCGCGATCCTCTTGATGTTGTTTCTGCCCTTCGCTGCAGCGGCCCAAGACCGTGTGGCGATGGTGATTGGCATCTCTGCCTATGAGGATGCCGCCCCGCTTGACGGGCCGCGCGCCGATGCCGCGCTGCTGACCCAAACGTTAGAGGGGCAGGGGTTCGATGTTACCACGCTAATCGACACGGATAGCGCCACGCTCAAGCGGGAACTCTCTGACTTTGCCTTTCAGGCCGAAACGGCGGATATCGCCTTGATCTACTACGCGGGTCGCCGCGTCGCCTCGGGGGGGCAGAGCTATCTGATCCCGGTCGATGCGCCCTTGGCCCCGGCCTCGGCGCTGCGGCAACAGGGGGTGGCGCTGCCTGCGCTGCTGCGTGCGGCGGGCAAGGCGCGACAGATACGGCTTGTTTTGCTTGATAACTGCCATGCCGCCCCGCGCCAGTCGACCGCCCCGCTGCCGCCGCCCGAGCCGCGTCTTGGCACGCTGGTCGTCACCTCCGGTGAGGTGGGCGCCTGTGACAAGGGCGGTGAAAACGCGGGCCTTTTCGCGGCCACATTGGCCGAGGTTTTGACCGAGCCGGATGTCGAAGTCGGCGCCATGCTGGACGGATTTCGCGCCACGCTGCGCAGCCGTAGCGGCGGCAGCCTCTCCGCCCGGCGCTTTGGGCGGCTGACCCCGACGCCAGCTTTCATCGCAGAGACGGACAGCGCGGATGCGGCCCCGCAGACATGGGGGGATTTGGACCCCGCGCAGAGCCAGCGCTTGGCCGAATTGGCGCGGCAAGGGGACACCCGATCCCAACTTGGTCTTGCCGCCCTGCAAAGCGACCCTGACGATCCGCGCTATGACCCGCAAACCGCTGCGGCCCAACTGATGCGGGCAGTAGAAACCGGCTCTGCCGAGGCGCGGTATCAGCTTGCACAGCTTTATGAAGAAGGACGCGGCGTCGCTCAGGATGAGGCCCGCGCCATGGCCCTTTATCGCGACGCCGCCGAGCGGGGCCATGCCGGGGCGCTGAACGATCTGGGGTTCATCCATCTACAGGGGGAATTGGGGCAGGAAACCGATTCCGATCTGGCGTTGGACTATTTCCGCCGCGCAGCCGATAGGCGACACCCAGCGGCGATGTTCAACTTTGCCGCGATGATCGACGATGGCAAAGTGCCCGGTCGCGGGGCGGCGGATGCGGCACTCTATCTCTATCGCGCGCTGCGGGCGGGGGACGGCACGCTGCTGGGGCTGATGCAGGATGAGCCCAAACTTTTCAACAGCGAGACCCGCAAAGCCCTGCAACGCAAACTTTCGGATTTCGGATTTTACGACGGCGCGATTGACGGGCTTTACGGCGAGGGAACCCAAGCCGCGATCCGTGCGGCATTTGGGATGAAAGCGGCAGAGGGGCAGGGAGAAGCCCCTGAAACCGTTGAGGAAACGCAAGGGGCCGACACCCCCGAAGCGCCCCCGTCAACGCCCGCCACGCCCGTGGCTGCGCCTGCTCAGACACCCGCCGCCCCCGCAGAAGAGCCCCTAAAGATTGACGCCGAACCCGAGCCCGGCGCGGATGAAAATGTCACCCCGGTTCTACGCCCGAAACAGGCCGCGCGGGAGTGAGTTTTGAAACAAGTGGTATTGCTTTTTGCCCTCCAGTAAGTTGGCGAAATTAATCCGGTTGCAATATCGCGGCCGATGGCTTTTGATTGGCGCATCAGTCAATAAAAACTTCTCTGGGGAGAACACCAATGAAAAAACTGCTTATGACATCCGCTCTGGCGACGGTCGCCGCGTCCTCGCTGGCTGCTGCAGAATGCAACGAAGTCACCTTCTCTGACGTGGGTTGGACCGATATCACAGCGACCACCGCCGCCGCCTCTGTCGTGCTGGACGCGCTCGGCTATGATACCGAGACCAAGATCCTTGCCGTGCCGGTGACCTACACCTCTATGGCCTCTGGCGACATCGACGTGTTTTTGGGCAACTGGATGCCCACCATGGAAGGCGACATCGCGAAATATCGCGAAGAAGGCAGCGTCGACACCGTGCGCGCCAACCTTGAAGGCGCGAAATACACGCTGGCTGTGAACAAAGCCGCCGCCGACATGGGCATCAAGACCTTCGCCGACATCGCCGCCAACGCGGATGCGCTGGAAGGCGAAATCTATGGCATCGAGCCCGGCAATGACGGCAACCGTCTGATCCAGTCGATGATCGACGAGAATGCATTTGATCTGGGCGAGTTTGAGGTCGTTGAATCCTCCGAGCAGGGGATGCTGGCCCAAGTCCAGCGCGCCACCCGCAAAGAGGAGCCCGTCGTCTTCCTCGGTTGGGAACCGCACCCGATGAACGCCAACTTCGATCTGACCTATCTGGAAGGCGGCGATGACTACTTCGGCCCCGATCTGGGTGGTGCAACGGTCTATACCAACACCCGCGCCGGTTTTGTTGAGGAATGCCCGAACCTTGGTAAATTCCTGAACAACCTCGAGTTCACGCTTGAAATGGAGAATGAGATCATGGGCGCGATCCTTGATGACGGCGAAAAGCCGGAAGAGGCAGCCGCCGCTTGGATCAAAGCGAACTCCGACGTGCTCAGCACTTGGCTGGACGGTGTGACCACCGTCGATGGTGGCGACGCGATGGAAGCTGTCGCTTCGCTGAAGTGATCATCGCGATATGATGGAAAAGACCCGCCCCAGATCGATGGGGCGGGTCATTCTCATGCGCAATTCTCCAAGCCTGAAGGACTGACATGGACTGGCTGACAGAAAACAAGATCCCCGTGGCCGATGTGGCCGAAGACGCGCTGGATTGGCTGCAAACGAACGGAGCGTGGTTCTTTGACGGGCTGTCGGACCTGATGGAACGGCTGATCGACGCGATCCTCTGGGTGCTGCAAACCCCGCACCCGCTGATCCTCATCGCCGTGTTTGCCGCGATCACATGGGGCATTCAACGCAATTGGAAAACCGTGGCCTTTGTGGTGCTTGGTTTCCTTTTCATCCTTAACCAAGACTACTGGGAAGAGACGATGGAGAGCCTGACGCTCGTGCTCTCGGCCTGTGTGGTCTGTATGGGCGTCGGCGTGCCGATTGGCATCGCCGTGGCGCATCGGCCCCGGCTTTATGCATGGGTGGCCCCGGTCTTGGACCTGATGCAGACGCTGCCGACCTTCGTCTATCTGATCCCCGCGATTGTGTTCTTCGGTATCG
>NZ_LWER01000165.1:0-362 GCF_001634775.1 Sulfitobacter sp. HI0027 | reverse complement strand
CAGTTCCTTTTTGTCGGTGGGATTCTCGCCGAACCCAAGGCCGAGCGCATACAGGATGGTATCCCGCTCGGTCAGCGTCTGTTCGATCTCTTCGAAGTCCCAGTTCGACAGCGCGTCGAAATCCAATGGCATGATCTTTCCTCCCTTGTTCGTTCTTAGAGGGTGTTTTGCGACCCCAAGATTGCCGTGACCTGACTGGACAGCACACCGCCGTTGCCATGCGCCAGCGCCAGATCGACACCGTTCAACTGAATGCCGGGGGCATCGCCACGGATCTGGCGCGCTGCCTCGATCACGGTGAATATGCCGTACATGCCGGGATGCACGCAGGACAGACCCCCACCATTCGTGTTCACCGGCAA
>NZ_LWER01000164.1:0-248 GCF_001634775.1 Sulfitobacter sp. HI0027 | reverse complement strand
TTTCTTGAGTCTTCTTTATAGCTTGGGCGTCATTTTTGTCGGTGTTTTCCACAGGGTTTATCGCACCAGTCGCCTTGAGATAGGCCGCCTCGACTCGTTCCTGAAGTTCCTTGAACCACGCCAGTAGTCGCTCCAGTTGTTCAGAGGCGTGATGGCGGCGCGGAAGTCGGTCCAGAAGCTCCTCGAAGAGACCCGTGAATTGCGTCCAGGGCCCGCGCAACGCGCCGCTTACCGCCGCCTCGATCCGC
>NZ_LWER01000163.1:0-82002 GCF_001634775.1 Sulfitobacter sp. HI0027 | reverse complement strand
TTGCCCCGGCATTTCTGGCAACGGTTGCCACAGCGGCGGTGTTCGGGGCCTTGCTGCTGCGCCTCCCGCCCCCGGACGGCCATGCCTATGCCGCCACGCTCCTCATCCTCGGCGCCTATGGGGTGGCCCATGCTCTGCTCGTGGGGCTAATGCAGGGCTTTCTGATCCTGCAGGTCCGGCGTGGTTTCACCTCGCCCCAGCGTCGGGCGGTTTTCGCCATTGTGACGCTCTGGTCCGACTATCTGGCAGCGATCACGGCGCTGATCCTGCTTGCGGCGCATCTGCCGGGGATGATCGCGTGAGAAAGTTGTTGCGCATTCTCTTGCCGCTGCTGGTCTGGCTGGTCAGTTTCAGCGCGATCTATGGGCTGCAGGGTTTGGGCTGCGCCCTTGGTTGGGCGAAGGTCGCTTGGCTCGGCTTGCCACTTTTTCGCTGGGCGCTGCTGATAGCCTGGCTTGCCGCGATTGTGTTGCAACTGCTTCTTCTGCTGACAGTGGGGAAATGGTCTTTTGGTCCGACCACGGATTTCTACCGCAAGGTAAATCTTGCAACCGCCTTGTCCGGCTTGACCGCGACGGTCTGGACTTCTTTCCCCATAGTCGTGTCATCCACCTGCGGTTAGAGAGGGCCAACCAGCGCGGGCCAACCCCGGCTCCGTTGGGCAAATCAGATAGTGTCCGAAGTGCCCCTTTCCCCGGACGAACTTAATGGGCTTCAGTGGGGCCATCCAGACGAAACACAATGTAGCTGCGCTGCCAACCATGCCGGACCGTTCGAACGCAGCGCTCGCTACAGGCGCTCCGCTGCCGCTTTCCCGGGCCAAAAGCCCATTGAGAACAGGTGACTTTACCGCCAGCTTAACCTACCCTCGTTCTTTGCGACCGAAACATAAGAATAGAGGTTCTTGGTGAACACGCGCTTTTTAGAAACCTTCGTCACGGTCGCCAACTTGGGAAGCTTCCGGGCGGCGGCCGAGCAGTTGAATGTCAGCCAAGCGACGGTGTCCAGTCGGATTTCCTCACTTGAGACGGACCTTCAGGTGGACCTGTTTGACCGTGAATTCCACGCCACCCGGATCACGGTGGCAGGGGCGATGATCCTCGATAAGGCGCAAGAGATGCTCGCGACAGAGCGCAATTTGCGCAACACGCTCTCCGATCCCACCACTGCCGCGGGGCGGGTGCGTTTGGGGTTGGTGTCTTCGGTCGTTCATACTTGGCTTTGTGACCTGATCGAAGAGGTGGCGCGCTGCTACCCCCGGCTGGAGCTTGAACTGACGGTCGAGCCCACGCCGAACATCGCCGCGGCCTTTGAACGCGGCGCGCTGGATATGTTGCTGACGACAGATGACCGCCACGACCAAACCTGCGTTTGCGCGGACTTGCCGCCGCTGGCCATGGGATGGTTCGGCCCCGAGGGGATGCGCGACGAGAAACTGTCCCTCGCCGATGTCGTTACCAGCCCGCTGATCACCTTCACCCGCAATTCACGCCCGCACGCCAATGTTCTTGCGCTTTTCAGCGATCGCGGCCTGCGGCCTTCGATCGTGCATTGCATCACCTCGATGGCTGCGATTGCGCGGTTGACGCAGCGCGGGCTGGGCATCGCGACCCTGCCGCTGGCCTGCGATTTGGCCGGGCCGGGAATCTATGAGCTTGATGTCGATGCGCAACTGCCGCCGCTCCCCCTCTATTGCATCTGGCGGCGCAGTTCCGACGTAGCCACCTACAAGGCAATTGCCGATCTTGCGCGGGCCTGTGCGGAGCGTCATCAGCGGCAGACCTGACACGGCCTGAATTGGCCTGATCGGAAAACCCTATCACCCCCCCTGAATAATCCCGTTTGTCGTTGGACCCCATCTCGGCAAGTGTGCCCCAACAACAATCGACAGAGCTTGACCGCACCTCGACGGAGACGGGCCGTGCCCCGCCACGTGACGGGAAAGCTTTGTCCAAGGATCAGGATGCAGAATGAGCAATATCCGTACAACCGATCAGGCACAGCTTTTCGTCTGGAGCGATATCGACCCCGATCATGAGGCTGACTTTAACCAGTGGTATGACCGGGAGCATATGGAAGAGCGCGTTCGCATTCCGGGCTTCACCGGCGCGCGGCGCTATCGTGCGGTATCGGGCTCGGCACGGCGCTACCTCGCGCTTTACCGCGCCAGCAATCTTGCCGATTTCACCTCCGAAGCCTACCGCAAAGCCTTTACCAAGCAGACCCAATGGTCGATCACCAACTTCGGGCGCATGTCCAACACCCGCCGTCGGGTGATGCAGGTCGCGCAAGAGGGCGGCTTTGGCTGGGGCGGCGCGCTGGTGCTGATCGAACTGGTGCCAGATGCCATGGAGAGCGACGCCGTCGCCGACGTGCTTGGCAAATTGATGGCCGAAGAAGGCGTGCTGCGCGTGCATCACATGATCCCTGACGAAACTCTTTCGACCCCGCTGCCGTCTGAAAACACCGAAGGGCGCGTTCTGGCGCCTTGCATCGCGGTGGATGTGACGTCAGAGCCGATCGCCGAAGCGACCCTGCGCCAACTGACCGAAAAGCTGGGCGGCGCGGTGCGCGAGGCCGAAACCTTCCGCCTGATGTGGTCATTGGACGCGCAAGACCTGCCCGCATTGGAAGACTGAGTGAACCACCCTGTCCTGCCAAAACGGCAGGGCAAGAACAACAAACCACCCCAACAGGAGATACTACAATGAAACACCTTCTTATCGGAACCGCGATCGCGGCCCTGACAGCCGGTCTTGCCCATGCCGAAACGTGGAAAATGTCGGCCGATGCGCCCGACGGCAACTATCTGACCCAGAACATCCGCGCCTTCGCCGATGACGTGGCCCGCCTGTCGGATGGCGCGCTGGAAATCGACGTTGTGTCGAACTCGGTCCTGCTCAAGCGCCCCGAACTGAAGCGCGGCGTGCAGCGCGGCATCGTTCCCATCGGCGAAGTCCTGATCTCGGCGCTTGGCAACGAAGACGCGGTTTACTCTGCCGATGCCGTGCCGCTTTTGGCGACCACATTTGATGAGGCCCGCGCGCTTTGGGAAGCCTCTCGCCCGATCTACGAAGAAAAGCTGGCCGAAGATGGTCTGGTGCTGTTGTTTGCCGCCCCCTGGCCGCCGCAGGGCGTCTACATGAACCAGGAAGTGACCGACGCCTCCTCCTTCGAGGGTGTCAAGTTCCGCGCCTACAACCCCTCGACCGCGCGTCTGGCCGAGCTTTTGGGCGCCGTTCCCGCCACCATCGCCACCTCCGAGATCAGCCAAGCCTTCTCGACCGGGGTCATCAACGGCATGATCACCTCGCCCTCGACAGGTGTCGACAGCCAAGCTTGGGACTTCGTGTCGCATTACTATGACGTTCAGGCCTTCCTGCCCAAGAACATGGTGATCGTGAACAAAGGCGCCTACGACGGCCTGTCTGACGAGGTGAAAACCGCGCTGCAAGAAGCGGCTGAACTGGCGGAAACCCGTGGCTTTGAAATGGCCGAGGAAGCCACTGGCGAAGCAACCAACACGATGGCCGACAATGGCATGAACGTCCTGCCGACCCCCGAAGGGCTGGCCAGCGACTTTGAAACCATCGCCGCGACGATGCGCGCAGAATGGCTGGAACAGGCTGGCGAAGAAGGTCAGAAAATCGTTGACGCGATGAACTGATCTCAGCAGGCCCGGGCAGTCGTTTGCCCGGGCCTTTTTCCACATAGACCGGGGTATTCGCCCCCTCCCCGCCCCCTTATTCGGAGCCCGCCGCCATGATGCTGACCCGCCATCTCTTCAACTTTTGCGGAGCCTTGGCCGCGCTGTCCTTGCTGGGGATCGCGGTCTTGATCCTGTCGCAGATTGGCCTGCGCCTGATGGGAAGCCAAATCCCGTCAGCCGATGATTTCGCGGCATGGGGGCTGAGTGCGTCGATCTTCCTTGCGCTGCCGGCCACGCTGATACGGGGCGATCATATTCGCGTCACATCGTTGCGGCAGTTGATGCCGGAACGTCTGGGTCATATCGCTGATATTCTGGCGGCGGCCTTTGCCGCCGTGATGATGGGTTGGGTCGCTTGGGCGATCTTTGGCTATGTCCACGAAAGCTGGACCTACAATGAAGTCAGCCAAGGCGTGGTGGCCGTTCCGCTGTGGTGGCCGCAATCCGCGATGGTGCTGGGGTCGGTGCTGTTTGCACTGGCCTTTGCCGAGCGCACCCTGCGCCTGATCCTCGGGCTGCCAGTCGAGAGCGACGATACAAACGAACAAGGTCGGGGCGAATAATCATGGATATTTTTCTGCAATCGGCCGTTCTGGTCGTGACCTTGCTTGTGCTTTTGGGCTTGGGCATTTGGGTTGGCGTGGCGCTGATGGCTTCGGGCGTCGTGATCTTCTTGATGTTCACCTCTACGCCGGTCGATGCGATCCTCGGCACCACCATGTGGGCCCATTCGGCCAGCTGGACGTTGACGGCGCTGCCGTTGTTCATCTGGATGGGCGAAATTCTTTACCGCACACGTCTGGCCGAAGACCTGTTTTCTGGTCTAGCCCCATGGGTCGGGCGGCTGCCCGGCGGCTTGGCGCATGTCAACGTCGTGGGCTGCGGTATCTTTGCGGCGGTCTCGGGGTCTTCGGCGGCCACCACCGCCACCGTTGGCCGCATTTCCCTGCCGGAGCTGAAATCGCGCGGCTATGCAGACCGACTTGCCATCGGTTCTTTGGCTGGATCGGGCACGCTCGGCCTGTTGATCCCGCCGTCGATCGTGATGATCGTCTATGGCGTCGCGGCCCAAGTGTCCGTGAACCGTCTGTTCATCGCGGGCGTGGTGCCGGGGCTGATGCTCATGGCGCTGTTTTCGGGCTATATCGCGATCTGGGCAAAAATGAACCCCGATGGCGTCCCAGACCCCGAACCCCGCATGCCCTTGGATGAGCGCCTGCGCCGCCTGCGCATGTTGCTGCCGGTGGTGGGCTTGATCATCGGGGTCATCGGCTCGATCTATGCCGGTGTGGCCACCGCAACCGAGGCCGCCGCCATCGGTGTGGCCGGGGCGCTGATCATCGCGGCTTTTGGCCGGTCGCTGAACGCCGAGACCTTCATCGCCTCGCTTTTGGGGGCCACCCGCACCTCTGCGATGATCGGGCTGATCCTGCTTGGCGCGGCCTTTCTCACCTCCGCGATGAGCTTTTCGGGCTTGCCCGGGCAACTGGCCGAACTCATTTCCGCCAGCGGGCTGAGCGCTGCGGGTTTGATCGCCGTGCTGACCGTGTTCTTCGTGCTCCTTGGTTGTTTCCTCGACGGGATCTCCATCGTGGTGCTGACGACTTCGGTTGTGATGCCCGCCGTGGCTGCCGTGGGGATCGATCCGGTGTGGTTTGGGATTTATCTGATCATCGTCGTCGAAATGGCGCAGATCACGCCGCCGCTGGGGTTCAATCTGTTTGTGATCCAGAGCCTGACTGGTAAATCGATCTTTGAGATTACCCGCATGATCATCCCCTATTTCATGATCTTGGTGCTGGCCGTGATCCTGCTGACGGCATTCCCCGGCATCGCGACGTGGCTTGTGGAACAAACGATTTAAAGGCTGATTTGATGATACACACCCCTCAATCCCTCCTCGACGCGGCCCGCGCCCGCGCTGCCGCGCCCGATTTCACCCGGACATTCGATGATCCGGTCGAAGGCGAAGGGCCGCTGTCGGGGCTGAACGTGGCGGTCAAAGACCTGTTCGACGTGCGGGGCCAAGTCACCCAGGCGGGGTCGCTGGTCCGCAAAGGCACGTCGCCCGCCACCAAGGATGCCGCGGCGGTCGCGCGGCTGCGCAGCGCAGGCGCCGGGCTGATCGGCCACGCCAATATGACCGAGTTTGCCTATTCCGGCCTCGGCCTGAACCCACATTACGGCACCCCCCTCACCCCCTTGAGAGAAGGCTGTATCGCGGGCGGCTCGACCTCGGGCGGGGCCTCTGCCGTGGCGCGGGGCGTGGCTGACATCGCGCTTGGGACAGACACTGGCGGCTCTGCGCGTATCCCGGCGGCCTTTTGCGGGCTTTTCGGGTTCAAGGCCACGGCACAGACGATCTCCCGCGCGGGGGCGGTGCCGCTTTCCCATTCGCTTGATAGTGTCGGCGTGCTGACCCGAGAAGTCGGCCTGCTGCGCCCGGTTTTGAACGTGCTACGCGACCAACCGCTCGCCGCGTCTGCCGCGCCGCGTGCCGTCATCGTGCCGGAAAATTTCGGCATGGACGAATTGGACCCCGAGGTTGCCCAAGCCTTCGAAGCCGCCCTCGAAGCGCTTCAGGCCTCTGGCGTGAGCCTACGTCGACAAACGCTCGACTTCTTCGATGACTACCGCGCCCTGCCCGTCTGGCAGTTCTCGGCAGTGGAATCCCGCGCCCATCACGGGGCGCATTTCGACGACGCCCGCGCAGAGCTTGATCCGCGTGTGGCATCACGTATGGCGCGGGCGGATGGTGTCACCGGGATCGAATTTGCCCGCACGATAGCCGCGCGAGAAGCACTGATCGCACGGGCGGCGCATCTGTTTGGCGAAACGCCGGTCGCCCTGCCGAGCGTGGCCATCATGCCGCCAAAGCTGGATGATCTCCGCGAGGATGCCACCTATGACCGGATCAATCTGCTGGCGCTGCGCAACACCAGCTTTGCGAATGTAATAGACGGCTGTTCGGTCAGCATGCCGATCACCAGCCACCCCGGCGCGGGGCTGATGCTGACCGCGACTGCGGGACGGGATGCGATGTTGATCAATATGGCCGAAACATTGCAGGGCGCGCTGTGAGCGAAACGGCCAAGCGCCCCTCTGCCTATGTGGCCTTGGGCGCCCAGCGCTACCGTGTGACCCATGTCAGCAATCCCATGCTATCGGGTATTTCCGATGTCGCGGTCATAGGCGACAGGATCGTGGTCCTCAGACGGCAAGCGCCTGAATTGGTCATGCTCGGGCTGGACGGCACAATGTTGGGCGAAACCGCTGTTCTGCCGCAGTTCGTTTGCGGCCATGGCCTGCGCGCGACCTCCGCCAGCCAAGTCGCCGCCACGGACATGGATGGCCACAAGGTCGTGCTGCTTGATGGCACCTTGCAAGAAACCGCCCGTATGGACTGCGCAGAGCATCCCGGCTTGGGGCGGCCCTTTAATCATCCCTGCGATTGCACCCAAGGTCCGGACGGACGTTATTATGTCGCTGACGGATATGGCAACAGCGCCGTTCATATCTTTGACCCGGCGCTGCGCCACCTCAAAACCTTTGGACATCCCGGGACCGAAGCGGGCGCGTTTTCGACCCGCACTGCCTGTTGTTCGACAGCCAAGGCAGGCTCTGCGTGGCGGACCGCGAAAACAACCGCGTTCAGTTATTTGACCCCGAAGGCATCTGTCTGGGTCAGATCGAAGGCCTGCACAAACCAATGGCGCTGGCGTTGACATCCCAAGGCGTCTTGCTGGTCACTGACCAAACCCCGCGCCTGTCGGCATATGCCCCAAACGGTGAGCTGATTGGCCGCTGCCGCACCTTTTCAACCTATGGTCACGGATTGGCTGTGCAGGACGATGGCACCATCGTGATCGCCGAAATGAACCCAGATCGCCTGACCCTGCTGATCCCCGTGCCCGATGCGAAGGCGGGTTAAACCGCCTGCAGAGCGTTCTTCAGGATCATGTACCGTGTCCTGCAAGCCGCCGTCCCGGGAAAGGTTTGACCCGCGTTCCAGCCTGACACCGGCCTTCTATCGCGGATCAAACCCTGCCCAGTTAGCGTATCTCAGTTTACGAGGGCCTTGACCAACAACGTCGCTGCGGCTGCAAGGTAGATATCATTGCCATCGACAACATAGACTTCATTCCGGCCCGGGCGCGAAAGGCCGCGGGCGCGCCAGTTCTGGACGACGACGACATCCTGCTTGCGGAGACGCTGGCCAACCGCATGCCGATGGCGCTGCTGTTTCACCACCTTCACCTTGGCGCCGCGATCAACACGGCTGTGTTGGACATCCGCCCTGTCGGCCATTGCCGTCATCGGCACGAAAGCCACTGTGGTGGCTGCCAATAGCACGACAGTCGCGCATTTTTTCATCCGGTTTTGCATTGGGTCTCTCCTCTTTGCTTACGTCATATTTAACGTCTGCCAGAGAGATTCCCGTCGCTGGCGCGGGGCAGTTTTTCGCCGTCAGCTATGCAAGAGCCGTGGACCTTGTCGCCGCTCCCAGCATTTGCGCAGGGGAAAGCATCCGATACGCAAAGGCCGTCGCGCTACACGCTTGCGGTCGCCTCCACCTCGGCTTTCAATCTATGCGCAGACCCTCCGGGGGTCGCACCCCAGACCGTGATCCAGCGGTAGAAGATCGGCGTGAGAAACAAGGTGAACACGGTGGCAAAGCCCAAACCGCCGACGATCACCCAGCCCACGGCGATCCGGGCCTCGGCCCCCGCGCCAGAGGTCACGATCAGCGGCAGCCCCCCGAAAACAGTCGACACCATCGTCATCATCACGGGCCGGATGCGCAGGCGCAGCGCGCTTCGGATGGCGCTGTCGATGTCTTCGCCTGCTTCGCGCAGCTGATTGGCAAATTCGACGATCAGAATACCGTTCTTGGCCATGACCCCGATCAACATCACAAGGCCGATCTGGCTGTAGTAGTTCAGCGATCCGCCCGTCATCGATATCGCCAGCAATGCGGCAGCCATCCCGAAGGGCACTGTCATCATGATCACCACCGCACTGGCAAAGCTCTCGAACTGGGCGGCCAGCACCAGAAGCACCACGATCAGCGCAACACCGAAGACCATGTAGATGCCGCCTTGGGAATCGTCGAGGGTCGCCGCCTCTCCGGTGAAGGTGATGCCCATCCCATCAGGCAAAACCTCTTCGGAGAGTGTCAGCACCCGGTCCATCGCGGTGGACAGGTCGACACCTTCGCCAAGGTTCGCCTGCATTGCGACGGACAGCGCTCCGCCCAAACGCTCGATCTGCGCGTCGCTTACCACCGTCTCGAGCGAGGCAACCGCGGACAGCGGCACATAGGCGCCACTGTCGAGGCGGATGGACATGGAGGCGATGTCAGACGGATCGTCAATCGGCGGGCCACCGGGGACGACGTTCACATCCACTTCGACATCATCCGAAAAGACGCTGACTGCCACATCGCCCTGAACCATGGCGCGCACGAGGGAGGAGACATCGGAACTGTTGAGCCCCATATCGCCAGCGGCGCTGTCGTCTACCGTGACTTCCAATTGCGCGGTCACGCTGTTGTTGGACAGTTGCGGGTTCAGAAAGGTCGCATCCTGGGCCATCGCCGCCGTGAGCCTGTCGGCGGCTTCGGTCATTTCAGCCAGATTGGTGCCGGTCACCGCGAAACTCAGCCCGCCGCCCGCGCCACGAATGTTAAGGCTGTTGGTCGACCGTGCGCTCACCTGCACGCCGGGGACCGCAGACAACTGGCCACTGATCTGCGCGATCAACTCCTGCTGGGTAAAGTCACGCGCGGCCCAATCCGGCAGGCGGACGACGATGAACGCACTGGTGCCGCCGCCGACGCCGATGATGCTTTGCACGGTCTCGATCTGCCCGCTCTCTCGATACGGGGCGAGGATGTCTTCGACCAGCGCGACCTGCGTATCGAGGTAATCAATCGTCGTGTCCGATGCACCGCGCGCCTGTACGAGAAAGAAGCCACGGTCTTCCTCCGGCGTGACGGTGGAAGGCAATGTCATCGCGGCCCCCATGGCGATCATGGCAAAGCCTATGGCGATCGACAGAACCAGCAGCGGCGTGCGGATGGCGAAATCCATCATCCGGTCAAAGCCGCGCGCCAATGCGCCCGGCGTGGCGGCTTCTGCGTCGCCCAAGGTCTTGCCCGGGTCCAAGAGAGCCGACAGGACGGGCGCAAGGGTGAGCGCCGTGATCGACGACAGGGTAACGGCAAAAGCCAGCACAAAGCCGAATTCAGAAAAGACGCCCCCCGCCTGCCCCGGCAGGAAGGAAATCGGAATGAAAACGGCGGCAAGCGTGGCGGTGGTTGAAATCACGGCAAAGAATACCTCGTTCGTGCCCGAAGCCGCGGCGGCGAAAGCCCCCATGCCGGACTTGCGCTTGCGCACGATATTCTCGACCACGACGATGGCATCATCGACAACCATCCCCGTTGCCAATACCAGCGCCAAAAGGCTGATCGTATTCACGGAAAACCCCGTAAGCCAGATCGCTGCAAGCGTCCCGATCAAAGCCACAGGGATCGTAACCGCAGGGATCAACGTGGCCCGTGGGGAGCGCAGGAACAGGAAAATCACGACCACCACAATGCCGGTCGCCAAAAGGATGGATTTGACAACCTCGTTGATCGACCCTTCGATGAAGATACCGTCGTTCGAAGTGACCAGCAGTTGCACACCCTCGGGCAGTTGCGCCTGCAACTCCTCGACTGCGGTGCCCACATCGCGCGAGATCTCCAGCGTGTTGCCCACCGATTGCCGGGTGATATCAAGACCAATCGCCGTCTCCCCATTCACACGGGTATAGACGCTGGCGTCTTCGGGGATCAGTTGCACAAACGCGATATCGGCGACTTGGGTCGTGTCATTGATCGGCAGTTGGTTAATGGTCTCAACGGTGACATCCTTGCTGCCGACCCTGAGCGAGAGAGTCTGCGTTTCGCTGGAAAGCGATCCCAGAGCGGTGTCGTCGCGCAGCTGCGCAAGTGCTGTGGAGACGTCAAAGATGGTCAGCCCCCGGCTCAGCAATGACGGCATGTTCACCGCCACGCGGAACTCATTGGCACGGTCCCCGCGCAGGGTCACCTCGGCAATGCCATCGATCAGGGAAAGCCGTTCATAGACCGCCCCTTCCGCCAGTTGGGTCAACGTGTCGAGGCTGGCATCGCCCAGCAACGCAAGGCGAATGATCGCATCCGCATTGCTGTCGCTCTTGCTGACGCTAGGGTCTTCGATATCGTCAGGCAAGGACCGCAAGGCGCCCGACACGATCTCGCGCGCCTCATTGGCGGCGACGTTGACGTCGGTGCCGTCCGAGAGATCAATGGTGATGCGGCTTGACCCCATGCTCGACGTGGATTCGATATAGGACATGCCATCAAGCGCGCTGAGCGCGTCTTCGAGGACTTGTGTCACTTCGGTGTCTACCGTGCTGGGGACGGCGCCGTCGTAGTCGGTTCTGACAGAAAGCACGGGCCGGTCCACGTCCGGCATCTCGCGAATATCGACACTGCTGAAGGCCGCCAGCCCTGCGATGATAATCAGCAGGTTCAGCACGATCCCGAAGATGGGGCGCGCCACGAAAATATCCGCAAGACCGGCCTTGTGCGCTCTTTTCTCGAAACTCATGCGTCTGGTCCCCCGCGCGCGCCAGCGGCGGTAACCTGCGCGCCCAGGGGGGCTTCGGTTTCGACCCAGACCCGATCGCCCTCGCGGTAGCGGATGGTGACAGGGACACGGGCGGTGCTGCCCTCATCGGCGACCCAGATCCCCGCGCCGCTGCGGTCCCATGTGATGGCGGTTGCAGGCACGACGGGCAGCGGGTCGGTCTCTTCGGTCATGCGGATCGCAAAGGTCATGCCGGCAAGCAGCAGCCCCTCGGGGTTTTCGATCTCGGCCTCCACCGTCGCACTGCGGGTCACGCTGTCGAGACGGCTGTCAAAGGCGGTAACTGTCCCCTCGAAAATGCGCCCCGCATAGGTGGGCGTGGAGACGAGAACAGGTTTACCCTTGGCCAAAAGACCGATGGAGCGTTCTGGCACTTCGAATGTGGCAAGCAGGCGGGTGGTGTCGTCGATGGTCACGATGGCCTCCCCGCTCGACAAGCGATCGCCCAGACTAATATCGCTCAGCCCCAAACGGCCAGAGATCGGCGCTTTGATCGTGCGGTCATCCAACGCCACTTGGGCCAGCCCCACATTGGCTTCGGCCAAGCGCAAGGCGACCCGCGCTTCGGAAAGGCTTACGTCGGTGACCACGGAACTGCCATTGCTGCGCAGCCCCTCATAGCGGGTAACGGTGTCCTGCGCCTGATCGCGGTTGGCCTCGGCGATCTCTAGTGCCAGCCGTTCGGTGCGGTCGTCCAGTTTCAGCAAGACATCGCCCTTTTCCACCATCGTATTGGCGGCAAGCGCGGTTTCGACCACCTCGCCCGCATCGGTTGCGGTCACTTCCGTCTGGCGAAGGGACACCGCGCTGCCCACCGTGCGCAGGACGAGCGTATATGCGCGCGCCTCCAGCGGTGTCAGCACAACGGTTGTCGCCCGTCCTTGCCCGCCGCGCCGCCCGGGCCGCGCGTTCTGAGGCGCATCATCCGTCTGGGTGACACTGCCGCCCCAAAGCTGCGCAACCTCATCGGGCACGCCGAATGCGATGCCATATGCGCCTGCAATGATGACGATGGAGACGACGGCGTAGATTAATCTTTTCAAAGTCTTCAGGCTCCTGAAAGGCGCTGTGGGGGAAAGTTTCATGGCCTTGCCAAACCGCCCCCCATGTCAGAACAACCCGGCCTCGAACGAAGGCGTGGCTGAGCGATTTAAACAGTGGCGAGCGGTGCGAAATTGGGTGTTGGAAAGGTCCCTGCGATACATGTGCTTCTTCTCATACGGCGGACGAAGAATATTCCGTCGCAAAAATATTGCCGCTTCAATGAAAAATGTCGGCTCCCTTCAACCCGTGGGCCAAACTCCCCATGCGCGGCGTTCACGTCAGCTGCTCCTATCTTCGGCTCGGCCATGCCCGATCTAGCCTTTCGCTGTTAATTAGCCTACTAACTGTTAGCATGCAGTTCGACACCGTCAAATTACACTATCTGCTCCATGCAGCCACTCTGGTGGAGGAAAAGCTGCGCCACCGGCTTTCCGAAATCGGCATATCGCCCCGTCAGGCCCGCGTGATCGACGCACTTGCCCGAATCGGCGCCGTTTCGCAAATCACCCTCGCCCGTGAGTTCGCCATCACCCCCGCCAGCATGAGCACCATGACCGGGCGGCTGATCGCGGCAGACATCATCACCCGCAAAGTCGATCCGACCGAAGTGCGCAGCAATATCGTGGAACTGACACCGCGCGGGCGCGCGTTGCTGGCAGATGTCCATGCCGCTTGGCGCGATATCGACACGCTGATCGCTGAGACACTGGGCGCGAAGGATGCCGCCGCGCACGCCACGCTCAATCGCCGCCTCCGAGACCGCCTCGGCGGCAAGGTGCCCGGCTTGGCGTCCGACAACACCCCACAAGTAACGAGACAGGAGACCCGGCGATGAGATTTCTACGTTCCTGCGCAATCTGCGCAGTTTTCACTCCGGCAGCTGCGTTTGCGCACCCCGACGCGCATTCTGTGGCGGATGCCGCGCTGGTCAGCCCCGCCGAGATCGTGGATTGCACGCTTGAGACCGGAGAGGCTGCACAATGCGCGCGCTATGTGGTGAAATATCTGCCCGACGACCTTGAGATCGGTCCGTTCTGTCCGGCGACCTTGGAGGACAAGGGCGGCATTTGGCACTGGGACGGCGATGAGGCGGGGCTCTACCGGATTGACGACGATTTCCTGCGGATGTTGGACGCGCAGGGCTACACCTTCTTCAACGCAGACGGAGAGGTCTATTCTTTCGACATTCGCATCGAAGGGCCGACCGAGGCGCATGAGTGCATCCAAGGTTCGGTCGATCCCGATGTCGAGATGACGGTCCTCATTCCGACGAACCCGGTGATGGCGGATGAGCCGACCAGCCTTGGCACCGTTGCAAAGGTCGGCATCGGGTTGGACGGCGTCCCGATCTTCGCCGACGCCCCTTCGGTGCTGGAATCCGGGCATATGCCCGCGCTTGATACCTGCGGCGGCCATGTCGACCCGGGCGGCTGGTACCACTGGCATGCGACCGCCACGGATGTGAACGCGATCTATGACTCCGAAGGCGTCGATGCGGAATGTGTGAACGTCGCTCAGGATCAGACGGCACAGTTTGGCTATGCCTTTGACGGGTTCGCGATGTTTGGCCCGCTGAACCACGACGGATCCCTTCCCGATGATCTGGATGACTGCGGCGGCCATGTCGGCCTGACCGAAGCGGACGGAGAAGCCGAGTATCACTATCACGCGGGCAACACCTTTCCGAACCTGCCTGCCTGTCTGGCAGGCGTGGTCGCGCAGGACAACTTCGCGACCAATGCGGCAAACGGCATTGGGTCTGCGAATGCTGGCGGTGGTCCCGGCGGGCCGGGCAGAGGCCCTGACTTTGACGCGATTGCCGAGACCCTCAACGTGGATGCCGAAACCCTGAGACAGGCCATGGAAGACGCAGGCGGGCGTGGCGCCGAACTGGCCAAGGTCGCAGAGGCTTTGGGGGTTGATGAAGACGCCCTGCGTGCAGCCATGCCTCCGCAACAGTGATGGAAGGCAGGGTCTGAGCTATCAACCCAGACCTTGCGTGTCTCGCCCTGCCCCCGCTCGGGGGCGGTGGCGAACAGGTGAGGGCTGGTCAGTCGGCTTAGCAGATGTGGAACGCCCGCCCTGCGGGGTCACTGGTTGCGCATCCGCGCTTCGAACTCTGGCGCGTCAAAGTATCACCATAGCCGCTTAACCCACGCATTTCGATGCCGCGCCCAGAACCATCGGGTCGAAAACCAACTACAACAGATGCTTGAACACGCCGAAGAGTTCGCGCTGTGTTGAGATGACGAGTTTGCGGTAGAGGTTCCGACGATGGACCTTGCAAGTTTCCGTCGCGATATCGAGCAGTTTCGCGGCGGAGGCATTCGAATGGCCCTGCAGCACCAGCCCCGCGATCTGCGCCTCCCGCAGGGTTAGACCGATGCTCAGGCGATCCGCAGCATGGCTTCTGATCGCATCGGACAGCGGGGGGCGGGCCGTTCCGGGCTGGTCGACGGGGGCCGGGGCCACGGCATTGCAATGCTGCGCCAGAAGCTCCAGCAACAAGGGCGCATAGCTTTCCACGCTGCGAAGCTCACTGCGCCGAAATGGCCCCTGCCTATCCCGCCTGCTCAGCGACAGATGCGCAACGCCGCCATCCTGTAGCGGGATGAGCAGTCCAACCTCGTCACAAAGCCCGGTGCCCCGGTAATATTGCAGATAATATTCGCTGGAAAAGAACCGGTCCGGCGCGATGTCGGCCAAACGAAACAGCCCACCCTCCTTCGGCAGGCTGCGATACAGATAGAAGGGATCAAAGGCATAGCTGCTCTCCATATAGCCTTCGAGAGGTCGCCCGATCAATTTGCCCGGCTCGATCCAGTGATCCAACAGTAAGGGCGGTTGGTG
Organism: Sulfitobacter sp. HI0027; assembly: GCF_001634775.1. NCBI lineage: Bacteria > Pseudomonadati > Pseudomonadota > Alphaproteobacteria > Rhodobacterales > Roseobacteraceae > Sulfitobacter > Sulfitobacter sp. HI0027. The sequence goes on along the minus strand of NZ_LWER01000163.1, from coordinate 66,720 downwards.
CGCATCAAAGCGCAACATCAAGAAGGTGCCGAAGGCGATGCGGGTGCTGAAAAAGGTCTTATAGGCCTCGAAAAAAGATGGGCTGCCGACGGCCCGAAGCGCATCGCGCAATTGCTCAATCGCCAAATTTGTCAGCCTATCGCCCAAAAATACTCCAAAATCTGATCAAAATCTCAAGAACACTACCCCACAAGGGGTATATTCACCAATTACTATTGGCGCAATCATGCAAGGCAAGTTTTGCTCAAAACCAAGAACCGAATTGGGCGATCAGGGGGAATGATGACCAAGGCAATCACCGCACAGGCGCTGCGCAAAGTGTATCCCGGCAACCCGCCGGTCGAAGCGCTCGCGAGTATCGACCTCGAAATTCAGGACAACGAATTCTTCACGCTGCTGGGCCCTTCGGGCTGTGGCAAGACGACCTTGCTGCGACTGATCGCGGGGTTTGAGCATCCCACATCCGGCAGGCTGGACATGTTCGGGGAAAGCCTGCTCGCGTTGCCCCCCTACAAACGCCCCATCAATACCGTCTTTCAAAACTACGCCCTGTTTCCTCATATGACCGTGGCCGAGAACATCGGCTTTGGCTTGCAAATGCTCGGCACGCCCAAATCTGCGATCAACTCGACCGTCGAAGAAATGATGGAACTGGTGCAGATGACCCAGATGGCGGATCGGCAGACCAGCCAGATCTCCGGCGGGCAACAGCAGCGCGTCGCCCTCGCCCGCGCTCTGGCGCCACGGCCCAAGATCCTGCTGCTGGACGAACCGCTGAGCGCCTTGGACTTCAAACTGCGCAAGAAAATGCAACTGGAGCTAAAACGGCTTCAGACCGAAACCGGCATCACCTTTATCTTCGTGACCCACGACCAAGAAGAGGCGCTGACCATGTCGGATCGCATCGCGGTCATGTCCAACGGCGCGGTGCGTCAGGTCGGACGCCCGCGCGAGATTTACGACCGTCCTGCAGACCGGTTCGTGGCGGATTTCATCGGCGATACCAACTTCTTACCGGCTGAAATCATTGGCCGCGAGGGGGAGAGCGCTCAGTTACGTCTGCCTTCAGGCAAGCTTGTGTAGGCCCATGCGAATGAAGCCGCCACGGGCCGGGTCACGCTGGCCCTGCGACCGGAACATGCGGAATTGACCTCCGAAGCAGATGGGCTCTTGGCCGGCAGCCTGCGCGAGGTGGTCTATTTCGGGACCGATACGCATTTTCACATCGGCCTCGACGATGGCAGCGAATTTGTACTGCGCCAGCAAAATGGCCCCACGGTCACGCATTCCTATGTGACGGGCGATCGGGTTGGGGTGTCCTTCCCCGCCGGTGCCGCTCAGGTTCTGAGGGACTGACCCATGGCAGAGCTTTCAAACACCGTTGCAAAACGCGCCGCCCGAAACCGCTGGCTGCTGCTGACGCCCGCGCTGATCATCCTGATCTTTGCCGCAAGCGGGCCGCTGCTGATCACGCTGTTCTATTCCTTCCTCACCCCCGGCGACTATGGCGGGGTGGTCTGGGATTTCTCGACCGATGCGTGGTTTGGCGTGCTGATGCAGCGCGATATTTTCGACGACACATTGGGCTGGTCGGATGCCCATCTCAGCATCTTTTGGCGGTCGCTCAAATTGTCGATCCTGACAACGCTCGCCTGTTTGTTCTTTGGTTTCCCCACGGCTTACTTCATCGCCACACGGCCGAAAAAGCAGCGCGAATTCTGGATGTTGCTGATCATCATCCCCTTTTGGACGAACCTGCTGATCCGCACCTTCGCCATTCTGGAATTGATCCGCAACGAGGGCACCGTGAACTCAATCCTCATCGCGCTTGGTATCATTGATGAGCCGATCCAGATGCTTTTCACCGAGTTTTCGATCATTCTGGGCATGGTCTATGTCTATCTGCCGCTGATGGTTCTGCCGATCTATGCCTCGCTTGAGCGGTTGGATTTCCGGCTGGTTGAAGCAGGATATGACCTTTACGCCACCCGCTTTCACGTGCTGCGCCGGGTGATCTTGCCGCTGGTGAAACCGGGGGTGATCGCGGGGTCGATCCTTGTGCTGGTGCCCTCGCTGGGGGCCTATGTCACGCCGCGCGTCATGGGCGGTGGCAATCAATTGATGATTGGCAATCTGATCGAATTGCAATTCGGACAGGGGCGCAACTGGCCCTTGGGCGCGGCGCTGTCGATCACCCTGCTGGCTATCGTGATGGTGGCACTGTTGGCCTATGTCCGCGCGGCGGGAAATGAGGAGGTGCAGCATGGCTAATCGCGGGTTCGACATTCGCAAGCTTACGGGCTTTTCCAGCATCGCGATGGCGTGTTTTTTCATGCTCTACATGCCGATCATCCTGCTGGTGGTCTATTCCTTCAACGCGGGCACCTCCATCGCGATCTGGGAGGGGTTTTCGTGGCGCTGGTACGCCTCGGCTTGGGACAACGAAATGGTCCAAGAGGCCACGGTGCGCAGCCTTATCATCGCGGTCTCTGCCGCGGCCATCTCAACCAGTGTCGCTGTGCTTGCAGCCCTCGGCACCACCCGCACAGGCAAGTTTCGGGGGCAGACCACGGTCTTTGCGCTGATCCACCAACCGCTCATGGTGCCCGAGATTGTCACGGCAGTGGCGCTGCTGATCTTCTTTGCCTCGATCAAGGTCGTGACGGGCTATACTGGGCTGATGTATCTGATCATCGCGCATTCGGCCTTTTGCATTCCCTTTGCCTATCTTCCGATCCGCGCACGGCTTCAAGGCATGGACCTGACCCTCGAACAGGCGGGGGCGGACCTCTATGGCACGCCGTTTCAGGTTTTCCGCCATGTGACCCTGCCCCAGCTTTGGCCGGGCATTCTCGCCGGGGCGATGCTGGCCTTTGTCATCAGCCTTGATGACGTGGTCATTACCGAATTTGTGAAATCCGCCGGGCAGGACACCCTGCCGACCTATATGCTGGGCCAACTACGGCGGGTGGTGACACCTGAGATCAATGCGATTTCAACTGTTCTGTTGATGATCTCGGTGACGATGGTGATCGCCTATACCCTGCTCAGCAAAGTCAAAAAATAATTAACCAACGGGAGCTAGACATGAAAAAGACACTGACGGCACTCACGCTCATCCTCGCGGGGCCTGCCATGGCCGAAGGCGAGTTGAACATTTACAACTGGGGCAACTACACCAGCCCCGACATGATCGAGAAGTTCGAGAAAGAGACCGGCATCAAGGTCACCATCACGGACTATGACAGCAACGATACGGCGCTGGCCAAGATCAAAGCGGGCGGTCACGGCTTTGACATCGTCGTGCCCTCGGGCACCTATGTCCCGATTTTCGTGGGCGAAGGGCTGCTGATGGAAAGCAAGCCCAACGAGATGGAGAACTTCAAGAACATGGACCCGCAGTGGGTCGACGTGGAATTCGATCCGGGCCGCAATTACACCGTGCCATGGCAGTGGGGGACCGTCGGGGTGACGGTGAACACCGCGGTCTATGATGGCGACATCAATACCGCCGCCGTGATCTTTGACCCGCCAGAAGAGCTGAAGGGCAAGATCAACGTAGTGCCCGAGATGAACGATGTCATGGGCATGGCGATCCACTTTGCGGGCGGTGAGCAATGCACAGCCGACAAGGAAATGCTGAAAAAAGTCCGCGACATCCTGCGTGAGGCCAAGCCGAATTGGTTGTCGATGGACTACGGCAATATCGAGAAATACGCCAAGGGTGACCTCGCCGCCGGGGTGAACTGGAACGGCGCATCCTTCCGAGCGCGCAACCAGAACCCCGACATCGCCTTCGGCTACCCGCAAGAGGGCTACCCGGTCTGGATGGACAATGCCGCGATTTTGGCGGACGCGCAGAACGTCGAAGAAGCCAAGACCTTCCTCAACTTCATCATGGACCCGGAGAACGCCGCGATGCTGTCGGAGTTCGCCCGCTATGCCAACGGCATCAAGGGCTCAGAGGCGTTCATGCCAGAAGACATGAAGTCCGCGCCCGAAGTGGTCGTGCCCGAAGACCTGAAAAGCGCCGCCTATGTCGCCAAGGTCTGCCCGCCCGAGGCGCAAAAGCTCTATACCGCGATCTGGACCGACCTTCAGAAATAACGCGCGCTTTGTTCGATAAACACATTGCGTCCCGGCCATCGGTCGGGGCGCGCATCGCAATAAGGACCCTAAGACCATGCCGGCAGATATTGTCATTCACAACGGCGCGCTGATCACTTTTGACCCGGATCAGCCCCAAGCCAGCGCTTTGGCCATCACCGGTAATAAGATCTCGGCGGTCGGATCGGATGCTCAGATCACGGTGCTGATCGGCCCGGACACCAAGGTGATCGATGCGCAGGGCGGCACGGTGCTGCCGGGCTTTATCGACAGCCACGTGCATCTCTTTGGCGGGTCCGTCGAACTGGAATATCTCAACCTCTATGGCCTCACCGGGCTGGAGGAGATGCGCCGCGCGATCCTGCCCTATGCCGAGGCAAACCCAGACGATAAAATGCTGTTCTGCGTCATGGCAGACTACGGCATTTTGGGCACCGGCAAGACCCTCACCCGGCATGACCTTGATGCCATCCTGCCCGACCGCCCGCTCGCCATGTTCGCCCCCGACCATCACACGGTCTGGGCCAACACCGCCGCGCTGAAGGCGGCAGGGCTCTTGCAAGGCGGCAAGGTCGATGCAGGTTCTGAAATCGTGATGGGGGAAGATGGGCTCGCCAATGGGGAGTTGCTTGAGCCCGGCGCCTATAGCCCGATCCTATCGCTCACCCGCTATGGCGGCCGCGATATGTTGGGCCTTACCGCCGGTCGCGACCCCGAGCCGCCCGCCACACCTGCGCAGCGCGCGATGGACAAGGACGTTATCGCACGCGGGCTGGCCCATTGCGCCGCGCAGGGCATTACCGGCCTGCATCTGATGGATGGCAACCGCTATCAGCTTGAACTTCTCTCTGAGTTGGAGGCCGAGGGCCGCCTGCTCTGCCGCTGTCATGTGCCCTTTCACCTCAAAGGCACCGACCCTGTCGCGCGTTTGACCCGCGAAGCCCCTGCTCTGCGCGATGACTTTCAAGGGGATAAGGTCCGCTGTAGTCACGTCAAAATGTTCATCGACGGGGTGATCGAAAGCGGGACCGCACTGATGCTGCAGCCCTATCCGGGGGAGATGGGCAAAGACGGCAATTGCGGCGATGAGGTTTTCACCCAAGAGCATTTCGTCGCCGCCTGTGTCGAAGCGGATCGTCTAGGGTTTCAGATCGCTGTTCATGCCATCGGGGATGCCGCCGTGCGGCGAACGATCGACGCCTATGAGGCCGCCCAAAACGCGAATGAAAAACGCGACAGCCGCCACCGGATCGAACATATCGAAGTGATCCACCCCGATGACATTCCCCGGCTCGCAGATCTGGGCATCGTCGCCTCCCTCCAGCCCGGCCACGCGCCCCGGGGCCATGTTTTTCCGCCCTCTGGCGTCGGGGACTATATCCGCCCCGAACAGATCGAAGGGGCCTATGCGTGGCAAACCATTCGTGACACCGGGGCCCGGGTGATTTTCTCAACCGATTGGCCGGTCATCCCGGTGGATGTGATGTCCACGCTCAAGGCGGCCATCACGCCGCTGGACCTCGGCGGCGATTGGCCGGATCAGACCCAGACCCTCAAAGACACCCTCGCAAGCTATACCCTCGACAACGCTTGGGCAGAGTTTGCCGAAGATACACGCGGACGGTTGAAAGAAGGCATGGACGCCGACATTGCCGTTCTAAGCCATGATCTGACCCGATGGCCCGCCGAAACGATTACCGACGTGAATGCAATCACCGCCATCATGGACGGTCAGATCACGTTTCAGCGCGCGCGCTGATTTAAATCCTCGCGCGTCCCCTTGCCCTCTGATCGCGCAGCCCGCGAACCGTTTTGCCTTGCCGGGGCTTGATTGACGCCCCGCCAGCAAGTGCTTTGCCGTTTTCTATGCCAAGTTTAACCAAATTTTCAGCATTCACAGCCCAACCTTGATCGGGACATGGGAAAGGCAACACAAGCCGCAGGCTCAATGGGCCCGGCATGCCGCATGAGCGAGGATGCCAGAATGGACAGCACGCAGAGGATACTGGTCACCGGCACGGGCGGTTTCATCGGCTTTCACCTTGCCCGCTTGCTGCTGGCCGAAGGGGCGCGGGTGCAGGGCTATGACGGGATGACCGATTACTACGACGTCGCCTTGAAACAACGCCGCCACGCGATGCTGCTTCAGCATGAGCATTTCACGACCAAAGAGGCGCTGCTGGAAGACCGCGAAACCTTCGATGCGCTGGCCGATGACTTTCAGCCAGACATGATCGTCCACCTCGCGGCGCAAGCGGGCGTGCGTCACAGCATCGACCACCCCCGCGCCTTTCTCGACGCCAATATCACCGGCACTTTCAACGTGATGGAAGCCGCGCGACGGCTTGAGGTCAAACATCTGCTCATGGCCTCATCCTCTTCGATCTACGGGGCCAATACCGATATGCCCTTTGGCGAAACCGGGGCCACCGACCGGCCCCTGTCGATCTACGCCGCCACGAAAAAGGCGAATGAGGGGATGGCCCATGCCTATGCCCATCTGTGGAACCTGCCGACGACGATGTTTCGCTTTTTCACCGTTTACGGGCCTTGGGGGCGCCCCGACCTTGCCTTGAGCAAATTCGTCGATGCGATCCTCGATGGGCGTCCGATCGATATCTACAATCACGGCGAGATGTACCGCGATTTCACCTGTGTCGATGATCTGGTGCGCGGCATCCGTCTGCTGATGGATTGCGTTCCGCCCCAACCGGGCAGCGCGCCGCCGCCGCCGGAATGGGATTCGCTCTCCCCCGCAGCACCCTACCGGGTGGTAAATATCGGCAATTCCGAAAAGGTCCGCCTGCTTGATTTCGTCGAAGCGATCGAAGCCGCGCTCGGCAAGCGCGCGATCCGCAATTACATGGGGATGCAGATGGGCGACGCCCCCGCCACATGGGCCGATGCGACGCTGCTGCACCGGCTTACCGGCTATCGCCCGCAAACCGACATTCACGAAGGCATCGCGCGTTTCGTCGCTTGGTTTCGCGACTATCACAGCAAATAGTTGCGGGCCTTAATGCTGGTGCTGCTGACGCACGTAGTCCATCACCGCGCCTCTTACCGACATCTCACCCCGCTCGCGCGCCGCGTGGATAACCTCGCGCACGTCATCAAGGTTGCAGCGCCGCAGCAGGCTTTTGACCGGCCCGATTGAGGCCGGGCGCATCGACAGGGTCTTGAGCCCGATGGCCGCGAAACACAGCGCCTCGACCGGGCGGCCCGCATCCTCACCGCAGAAAGACAGTGCCGTATCGGTTTCGGCGCAGCGTTCTACGATACCTTCAAGGAAGGTCAAGAAAGAGACGTTTAGCGTGTCATAGCGCCGCCGCACACGCTCGTTCTCACGGTCAGCGGCGAAAAAGAACTGTTTCAGATCGTTGCCCCCGATCGACAGGAACTCGACCTCTTCAAAGAATTTCTTTGGGGCAAAGGCGAGGCTGGGCGTCTCCAACATGGCGCCAACCTCCAGCTTTTCGGGCAACACATGGCCCAAGATACGCTCGCGCTCCATCGCCTTGTCGACCTCGGCGCGGGCGGCGCGGAACTCCTCGAACTGGGCGATAAAGGGAAACATCACCGCCAGCGGGCGGCCCGCAGCGGCGCGGATCAGCGCTTGCAACTGCATGCGCATGACACCGGGTTTGTCCAATCCCACCCGGATCGCGCGCCAGCCCAAAGCCGGGTTCGGCTCATCGTTTGGCTTCATATAGGGCAGCACCTTGTCCGATCCGATATCGAGTGTGCGAAACACCACCCGGCGGCCATGCGCGGCATCAAGTACGCGCGCGTAAAGCGCCGCAAGCTCGGTCCGGCGGGGCATCTGGTTGCGCACCAGAAACTGCAATTCGGTGCGGAACAGCCCCACGCCCTCGGCCCCCGACCCTTCGAGCGAGGGCAGATCGGCCATCAACCCCGCGTTCATCTGTAGGCTGATGATCCGCCCGCATTTCGTCTCAGCCGGTTTATCGCGGATCGAGGCATAGCGTTCCTGCGCGGCCGCCTGCATCGCGATCTTGTCGCGAAAGGCCGTGGCCACGGTATCGTCGGGCCGCAGATGCACCACGCCCTGTTCCCCATCCACCATGATGTGATCGCCATTCAGCGCATCATTGGTGATGCGGCTCGCGTGAACGATCAGCGGAATCGCCAGCGCCCGCGCCACAATAGCCGCGTGTGACCCGACAGAGCCGCCCTCCAACACGATACCGCGCAGCGTCCGCCCATAGTCCAGCAATTCCGCCGGGCCAATATTGCGCGCCACCAGGATCGGATCGACCGGCATCTCTGCGCCCGTGTCACTGCCCTGCCCCGTCAGATGACGCAGCAAACGGTTCGACAGATCATCCAGATCCGACAACCGCTCCCGCAGATAAAGGTCATTGACCTGCCCCAGACGGGCGCGGGCCATGGATTGTTCTTTCTCGACCGCAGCCTCGGCGCTCAGCCCGCTTTGAATATCCTCCACCATGCGCCGCATCCAGCCTTTGGAATTTGCGAACATGCGGTAGGCTTCAAGCACCTGTTGCTGCTCTTTGTCGGCGGTAAGGCTTAACAATTGGTCAACGCTGACGCGCAATTGCTCGACCGCTTCGGTCAGGCGCTCAGTCTCGCGTTCCGGGTCATCGGCGATGGGGTTGGATACCACCACCCGCGGCTCATGCAGCCAGACATGGCCCTCGGCCACGCCCTCCTGCCCCACGGTGCCGCGCAGCAGCACCGGCTGGCTGTGCCGCGCTGACATCGCCGCCCCCTCGCCGACAAAGGCTCCAAGCTCGGCCATTTCGGCCAGCACCATGGCCACGACCTCAAGCGCGTAAACCTCATCCGCCGAAAATTCCCGCGCCTGTTTGGACTGCACGACCAGCACGCCAAGCGTCTCACCCAACCGCTGGATCGGCACGCCGAGGAACGAAGAATAAATCTCCTCCCCCGTCTCTGGCATGAAACGGAAACCGGCAGCCTGCGGCGCATCGGGCGTGTTGATCACCGTGCGGCGCTTAGCCACGCGCCCCACCAGACCTTCGCCCAGTTTCATACGGGTTTCATGCACCGCCGCCTCGTTCAGACCTTCGGTGGCACAAAGCTCAAGAGTGTCTTCATCACGGAACAGATAGATCGAGCAGACTTCGCAGCCCATGGAGTTGGCGATCAACTGGGTGATCTTGTCGAGCCGCGCTTGCCCCGCCACATCACTGGCCATCGCATCGCGCAGCCGCCCCAGCAGCTTCCGGCTTTCTGTTTCAACCCGTTCGGCCATATGATCTGGTCCCTGTCCCTCTGGAGCAGGGTTTAGCGCACTCGCGCAAGGATAGAAATGCTATTCGCGACATACCCTGCATCCTCTGCCAGCATATCGGCGGGATGCTGCAGTTTTACGCAAGGCGCAACCTCGCGTAAAACCCATTTGATCGCAGAGGCTTAAGCGGCTTTATCCAGCTCGAAAGCATCATGAAGCGCCTGCACGGCCAGCTCCATATACTTGCGGTCAATCAACACGCTGATCTTGATCTCGGAGGTGGTGATAACCTTGATGTTGATCCCCTCATCCGAGAGCACCTTGAACATCTTGGCGGCCACGCCGGTGTGGCTGCGCATGCCGATGCCGACCACGGACACTTTGGCCACACCCTTGTCGGCGATCAACTCTTGGTAGTTGATGATGCCCTCTTCATGGGCTTTCTCCATCGCCTTTTCCGCGCGGATCACCTGATCGACGGGGCAGGACCACGTCATATCGGTGCGGCCTTCTTCGGCGATGTTTTGGACGATCATGTCGACGTTCACGCCACCTTCGCTGAGCGCGGTAAAGATCGTCGCCGCGATGCCGGGGCGGTCCGCCACGGACACCAAGGTCATCTTTGCCTCATCACGGGAAAACGCGACCCCGGCCACCACATTGCTTTCCATGATTTCCTCCTCATCGCAGACGAGCGTCCCGGCATCGTCAGATTGTCCTTCGAAACTGCTCAGCACGCGCAGTTTAACCTTGTAGCGCATCGCCAGTTCGACCGAACGGGTCTGCAAAACCTTCGCCCCGAGAGAGGCCAGTTCCAGCATCTCTTCAAAGGAGATCTTGTCAAGTTTGCGGGCCTTAGATTCCACCCGCGGGTCGGTGGTGTAAACACCGTCCACATCGGTGTAGATATCGCAGCGCTCCGCATCGAAAGCGGCGGCAAAGGCGACAGCCGTCGTGTCCGATCCGCCCCGGCCGAGCGTCGTGATCCGACCCTGCGGGCTGATGCCTTGGAAACCTGCGACCACGGCGACCTTCATGCCTTCGCCGAACTTGGCGTTGATGTTGTCGGTGGGGATCTCTTCGATCCGCGCGGCGGAATGGGCATCGGTGGTGCGCACCGGCACCTGCCAGCCCTGCCACGAGCGTGCGGGCACGTCCATTTCCTGCAAGGTCAGCGCCATCAGGCCCGCGGTGACATTCTCCCCACTCGACACGATGGCATCATATTCGCGCGCATCATAGAGCGGCGAGGTCTCATTGACGAAGCCCACCAGCTTATTCGTCTCGCCCGACATGGCCGAAACGATGACGATCACGTCATAGCCTTTGGCAACCTCGACGCCGACGCGCTTTGCCGCGCGGCGGATACGGTCCAAAGTGGCGACCGAAGTCCCACCGAATTTCATAACCAGAACAGGCATATTGTCCCCCGCGCAACAGTCCAGCGCGGTCTAAGCCCACGGCACGGCAAGGGCAAGCCTATTTAACATGACGTTATGTCGAGTGCCCTAGAACGGATGCGCCCGGCCATCCCATGTCTCAAACGCGCCCGTCCGCGCCAGATCCAGCGCAGCGATCCGCTGGGCAAGACCTTGGGCAGACTCCGCCACGCTGATTTCGCCCTGATCACCACCCATATCGGTGCGCACCCAGCCGGGGTGGTAAATCCCCACCGCGATACCCTCTGACTTCAGGTCCACCGCCAAATTGCGCCCCAGATTGATCGCCGCCGCCTTGGAGGCGCGGTAGATATAGCTGCCCCCCGGTGCCCGCGTCTGCGACCCCATCTGCGAAGCAATGATCGCGATTTTCGCGCCCTTTGCCGCGCGCAGGTTCGGCATGAGCGATTGCACCGTCAGAAAAACCCCGGTCACATTGGTCGCGAAACTCTGCGCCCAAAGGTCGGGGCCAAAGCCGGTATCCAAGTCATCGCCCTTGTCCAGATAGACGCCCGCATTGCAGATCAGCAGGTCCAGTGGTCGGCCTTGCAGGTTTGCGGCAAAAGCGGCGTGGCTTGCCGGGTCGGTCACATCCAACACGGCCCCTGCCCCCGCGCTGCGGGCGGTGCCGATCACCTCTTCGCCTGCATCTTTATACTGTGCGGCCAGCGTCGCGCCGATGCCGCGGCTCGCGCCGGTGATCACAATGGTCATGGAGGGTCCTTTATCAGAATGGGCCTTTACCAGAATGCGCCTTTGCGAGAACGCGCCTTCAGGAAAGTTGGCGTTTGGGTTTGAACGGCAGGGGCATCAACGGTACGCCTTCTTCGACCAAGGCGCGGGCCTGATCCAGCCGCGCTTCGCCATAGATCGCACGTTCGGGCGTGCGCCCTGCGTGCATGTCGCGCGCTTCCCGAACGAAATTCTTGCCGACATAGTCCGAGGTCGCCTCGACCTTTTTGCGCAGCGCGGTCAGCGCTTTTTCCACATCGCTCACCGGGTTGGACAAAGCCGGCGCGGGCTTCTCCGCAGGCTGCGGTTTCTCGACCGCTTCGGGGGCGCACTCGCCCGACGTCACCCGCGGGGCCATCAGCGATTTGCGCACCTCGGCCGACCCACAGACGGCACAGCTCAGATGGCCCCCGCGGGCGAGGCTGTCAAAGGCTGCCGCCGATTGGAACCAACTGTCGAAACCATGCCCGGCCTCGCATTTCAACGCATAACGGATCATTCGCCCGGTCCTTGAACTCTCAATTCTAAATGGGCTGCCGCAGGAACGAGGTCAAGACAGGCGGGATCGGCCCGCACGTGCCATTGTCGCGCAATCAGCCCGCCAGACCGCCGCTGCGCGGATCGAAATCGCGGATCAACCGCGCCAGATCGGGCGCATCCACCAGCTGCGCAGCTTTCCGGCGCGAGCACCACAGCCGCTTGCGCTGTCCCTTCTCGGGGAACTGTTTCGCCAATGTCTTGACCTTGACCGGGTACAGCATCGCCAAACAGGGCACTGCCCCATCCTCCCCGGTTTTGGCATAGCTATAAACGCCCAGACATTGCCCGCGCACCTGCCCCACAACGCCGCCTTCCTCCCATGCCTCGACCAGAGCCGAGGCGGCGGGGGTTTTACCGTCCATCGGCCAGCCCTTGGGAATGATCCAACGCTTGCTGCCGCGCGAGGTAATCAGCAAGATCTGCAACTTGCCACGTTTACGACGCCAGCAAAGTGCTGAAAATTGAATGCGCAGATCGTCCTTTTGTCCGCCGTTCAGCGATATCGGTGCCTGTGTCGTCATCCGTCGCAGCCGCGCCCTCTGGCTGGTTGTTTTCGCCTTCACCCTAGCGCGGCAATCCTTGTCTGACCATATGCACTTGCCCCCCTTCAATGCATCAAAGATACTACCAAAATGATAAGATTTTGCGCCCTTCTGACCCTGTTCTGCGGCCTTGCCCTCCCCCTTCGGGCCGAGGCACCGCTGACCGTCTTCGCCGCCGCCAGCCTACGCGGCGCGCTGGAGGAGATCGCAGAAGCGTTCCCCGCGCCATTGGCCTTGGCCTACGGCGGGTCGGGCACGATGGCGCGGCAGGTCGCTGCCGGAGCGCCTGCCGATGTCGTCCTTCTCGCGAACACCGATTGGATGGATTGGCTGTCATATCAAGGGGTTAGCACCGCCGAGCAGGCCCAGATCGTCGCCCGCAACCACTTGGTGCTGATCGCCCCCCGTGGCACCGCCGCGCTGTCCCAGCCTGCCGACCTGCCCGCCCGGCTGGGCCGCATGGGGCGGCTCGCCATGGGCCAACGCGATGCGGTGCCCGCAGGCAGCTATGCCCGCGAATGGCTGACCCATGAGGGTCTATGGGAGAGCCTGCAAAGCCAATTGGCCGAGACCGACAATGTCCGCGCCGCACTGGCTTTGGTCGCGCGCGGTGATACGCCTTTTGGCGTGGTTTATGCCAGTGACGCCCATGCTGAGGAGGACGTGCAGATCGTCTATGAGGTGCCTGCCGATACCCATGCCCCCATCACCTATCCCGCCGCTGCCCTGACGCCGGAAGGCACCGCGCTGGTCGATTTCCTGAACACGCAAAAGGCGCAGACGATCCTTGAGAATCATGGTTTCCTTCGGGCCGATCATGGATCTTGACGCTGCCGCTTGGGCCGCGCTCTTGTTGTCGCTGCGGGTGGCGACTGTGGCGATGCTCTGCTCTCTGCCGCTGGCGCTTTGGGTTGCGTGGATCCTCGCCCGGAAGCAGTTTCGTGGCAAAGGCGTGTTAAGCGCGTTGGTCCATCTGCCACTGGTTCTGCCGCCAGTGGTGACGGGCTATCTGCTGCTGTTGAGCTTTGGCCGCAACGCCCCCATGGGTCGTCTGTTGGAGAGTTTCGGCATCGGCCTTGCTTTCCATTGGACCGGCGCAGTGCTGGCCGCTCTGATCATGAGCTTTCCGCTGATGGTCCGCGCCATGCGGCTGGCGATCGAAGCCGTTGACCCACGGATCGAGGCCGCCGCCGCCACGCTTGGCGCGCCGCGCATCAGCGTGTTCTGCCGCGTCACCCTTCCGCTGATCTTTCCCGGCATCCTTGCCGGGGCGGTGATGGGCTTTGCCAAGGCGATGGGCGAATTCGGTGCCACGATCACCTTCGTTGCCAATATCCCCGGCCAGACCCAAACCCTGCCGAGCGCAATTTGGACGGCACTGCAGGTGCCGGGCGGCGAGAGCCGCGCGCTGACCATGGCGGCGCTGGCCGGGCTGGTGGCGCTGGCCGCCGTGCTCCTTTCCGAAGCTTTGGCCCGGCGGGTCGCCAGACGCATCTCGGGGGCGCGCTGATGCTGGAGGTCACGCTGCGCCATCGGTTCGACGGCTTTGATCTGGACCTGTCATTCACCACCGAAGGGGGCATCACCGCGCTTTTTGGCCGCTCGGGTGCAGGCAAGACGACGGTGATCAACGCGCTTGCCGGATTGCTGCGCCCTGATGTCGGCCGCGTGGTGTTGGAGGGTGAGGTGCTCGTGGATACGCAGCGCGGCATCTGGGTGCCGCCACATCGCCGCAGGCTGGGCTATGTCTTTCAGGATGCGCGGCTTTTTCCGCATCTTGATGTGCGCAAGAACCTGACCTTCGGCACGCGCTATGCCCCGCGTGACAGCCTAGGTGCGGGCTTTGAAGATGTCGTGGCACTCTTGGGGATTGAACCCCTGCTCGACCGTGCCCCGGCGACCCTGTCGGGCGGAGAAAAACAGCGTGTTGCCCTTGGCCGGGCGCTGCTGTGCCATCCGCGTATGTTGTTGATGGACGAACCGCTGGCCAGCCTCGATGGGCCGCGCAAGCAAGAGATCCTGCCCTATCTCGAACGCCTGCGCGACGGGGGATTGGGCCTGCCGATCCTCTACGTCAGCCACGCGGTGGATGAGATTGCCCGGCTCGCCGATCGGCTGGTCTTATTGCAAAACGGGCGGCTAAAGGCGCAGGGCGCATTGTTCGACGTCATGGCCGACCTCGCCGCCGTGCCCCTGCTGGGCGTGCGCGAAGCGGGTGCGGTGCTGGAGGCCGATGTCATCGCCCATGCCGAAGACGGGCTTTCGACCCTCGCCGTGCGGGCGGGGCAGCTGGAATTGCCGGGGGTGCAAGCGCCGATAGGCACGCGGGTGCGGCTGCGGGTCTTAGCGCAGGATGTGATCTTGTCGCGCCAGCGGCCCGAGGGGCTGTCTTCGGTTAACATTCTGCCCGTGCGGGTGGATGCGGTGCATCCCGGTGACGGGCCGGGCGCTGCCATTGCGCTGGACGCGGGCGGTGACCGCCTGCTTGCCCGCGTCACGGCGCGGGCAGTGCGCGATCTTGATCTGCGCGAGGGGATGGGGTGCTACGCCATCATCAAGGCCACCACCGTAGCGCCGGGCAGTATCGGGCGCTGATCAGATCTTGGACGGCGTCCGACCCATCTTCTGTCTCAGTCGGGCAACCAGTTCCTCTTGCGGGATATCCGCCTCTATCGCCAGGCTGCGCAGGCCGAAATGCACATGGGCCATGTCTTGGTAATAGCTGGTATAGGCATAGTTCGTCGCCGCCCCGGCCACTGCGCCCAGCACCGGTACCGCCTGCGCGGCGAGCTTTTGCCCCATCACCAATGCCAGCCGTGGGGCCACGCGGGCGATCACTGCGTTCATCGCCCGGCCCGTCAGCGCCATGCGGACCGTCAAAAACCCCAGATCGGCGCTATCGTCATCGGCCAACGGCCCTGCAGCGGTGAAGACATGGACGCAGTCGAACTGCACATTCTCAGCCGCCGGATCAAACCCATGTTCCGCCGCCACGCCTTGGATGACCCGCAACAGCAGCGTTGTGGTCACCGGCAGTTCGGCCAGCGCCGTGGGCAGCCCCCCGGCCCCGCCAGCGGCCCCCATGGCGGTTGAGACCGCTTGGTTCAGCCAACCCTGCTGGTCCTTCACATAGCTGCGGCTGGAATGGGCGGCCTGCATGGCATGGCCAAGCGCCTTCATCGTCGCCCCTTCGAGGTTGCGGCGCACCGCCCCCGGCAAACGGTCGATCAACCCATCCGCGCTGCCGCCGATGAGGTTCAGCACATGAATGCCCACGCCGCCCGCCTGTTTATAGCGGCGGGCGATTTCATCCAGCCGGGCGTCGACATCAATAGTGCTGGGCAGGTTGCTTTCGATCTGCATGGGCGTCCCTCTTTGAGCTTAGGCTCAATGTGGGTCGGGTCTGGGGTAAAATCAATCGTGCCAGCGGCGAACCTTGCCGGTGACCCCGGCCCAAGCCCCCTCGGCTAAGGCGCGGCCCAAGATGCGCGCGGGGTTCGTGGGCGGGGGCATCTCTACGTCTTGCAGCAGGGTAAAGCCGAAGCGGTTATAGTAAGGCGCATCGCCCACCAGCATCACACGTTCCCACCCCAGCGGGGCCGCCTGCGCCAGTGAGGTTTCGATCAGTGCCGCGCCCAGCCCTTCGCCTTGCCTTGTGGGGTGCACCGCCACCGGGCCAAGTAACAGTGCGTTCGCCGCGCCGATGCGCACGGGCCAATAGCGGATCGCGCCCGCCAGAATGCCCGCACTGTCGCGCGCCACATGGCTCAGCCCCGCCACAGGCGGCACGCCGTCGCGTAGCCGGTAAGACGACAGCGCCTCGCGCCCCGGCGCGAAACAGGTGTCGTAAAGCGCTTCGACCTCCCAATGGTCAGCGGGCCCCTCCGGGGTCATCTTGTAGGGCGTCTGATGCAAGGCCGGAGGCTTTCAGGAGCAATTGCGGGTGGCGCTGGACGTAGCATGAGGCTAGCCATGGGTGCAAACCTTCAAGGAGTGTTCATGTTCTATCGTCCCGAAGACGGCCATGGTCTGCCGCATAATCCGTTCAACGCCATCGTCAGCCCCCGCCCCATCGGCTGGATCTCCAGCCGTGACGGTCAGGGCCGCGACAACCTCGCGCCCTATTCTTTCTTTAACGCTGTGGCCTATGTGCCGCCGCAGGTGATGTTCGCCTCGACCAGCGCCAAGGAAGACGTGGACGGCACCAAGGATTCCGTGGCCAACATCCGCGAGACCGGGGTGTTTTGCGTAAACGTGGTGGAATATGCGGCGCGCGACGTGATGAACGTGACCTCGGCCACCCTGCCCCATGGCGAAGACGAATTCGCGCGCGCCGGGATCGACAAAGCCGAATGCGAACAGATCGCCTGCGCGCGGGTGGCCAATGCGCCTGCCAGCCTCGAATGCAAGCTGACACAAATCGTGCAATTGCCGGGCGAGGCGAATTTCGCGGTCTTCGGCGAGGTCGTGGGCGTGCATATGCGCGACGATTGCGTGGTCGATGGGCGGTTCGACGTGACCCGGTTCCAGCCGCTGTCGCGTCTGGGGTATCGTGACTACACGGTGGTGCGGGATGTGTTTGAGTTGAAGCGACCGGATGATTGAATGACGAGGGGTATCGCCTGCCCGCGGGTCGGCGATGAGACAATGCCAGCTGCCACTTTATGGTTCAGTCGTGATGTGCGTTCTCTATGTCGCGCCTAGCCTCGCCGGATCGCCTACCCGGTCGCACCGGAGGTGCGCTCAGAATGATACGGCACGCCTTTGGCGTGACGGGCGGGCAGGCGATGGCCCGGCGCCTTCGGCTTGATTCCGGGCCGGTGGTAACCTCGAACAAAAAACAAAACCCGGCACCTCTTGGCGCCGGGTTTTCTATTCAGTGCCCGCCCAGAACCCCGGTGCGCACGTCGTAATCAACCGCCAGTTCATAATCAGGGTCGTCATCGCTATCGACCATCAGATGCCCCGCCTTGGTCAGCAACCGGTGACAATCGCGGCTCAGGTGACGCAACTGCAGACGCTTGCCCGCCGCCTCGTATTTCGCGGCTATCGCCTCGATCGCCTGTAGCGCGGATTGATCCACCACACGGCTGTCGGCGAAATCGACGATCACCACCTCGGGGTCGTTCTCTACGTCGAAAAGCTCGGCAAAGCCATCGGACGAGCCGAAGAACAGCGGGCCGTGGATCTCATAGACCTTGGCGCCCTCTTCGGTCACTGACCCCCGCGTGGTCGCATGGATACGGCGCGCGTTGTTCCACGCATAGGCCAGCGCCGAGACGATCACACCGACGACCACCGCCACGGCGAGGTCTTCCATCACGGTCACCACCGTCACCAGAATGACAACGAAGGCATCGATCAGCGGCACTTTCCGCAAGATGGTGAGCGAGTTCCAAGCGAAGGTGCCGATCACCACCATGAACATCACGCCAACGAGGGCGGCAAGCGGGATAAGTTCAATCACCGAGGACCCGACGAGGATGAAAAGCAGCAAGAACACCGCCGCCGCGATCCCGGCAACGCGGGTGCGGCCACCGGATTTCACGTTGATCATCGACTGACCGATCATCGCGCAGCCGCCCATGCCACCGAAGAAACCGGTGACCGTGTTGGCCACACCTTGGGCGATGCACTCTTGGCTGGCGCCGCCGCGCTTGCCGGTAAGATCACCCACAAGGTTCAGTGTCAGCAAGCTTTCGATCAGGCCAATGGCGGCGAGGATCACGGCATAGGGCAAGATGATCTCAAAGGTTTCCCAAGTGAGTGGCACCATGGGGATATGCAGGCTCGGCAATCCGCCTTGGATCGAAGCCAGATCGCCCACCCGCGGCACGTCGAGGCCAAAACCAATCACCAAAACGGCGATGATCCCGATGCCTGCAAGCGGCGCGGGGATCAGTTTGGTGATGCGCGGAGTGATCCAGATGATCGCCATGGTCGCCGCCACCAGGGCCAGCATGAGATAGAGCGGCTGGCCCGAAAGCCATTCGCCACCGCCCATGCCGTGGCCGGTATCGACCATGGTGCCGGGCACTTTGAACTGGCTCATCTGGGCCAAGAAAATCACAATCGCCAGACCGTTGACGAAGCCCAACATCACCGGATGCGGCACCAGCCGGATGAATTTGCCCCATTGCATGACGCCTGCGAAGATCTGCAAAAGCCCCATCAGCACCACGGTGGCAAAGAGGTATTCAACCCCATGCTGCGCTACCAAGGCCACCATGACCACTGCCAGCGCGCCTGTGGCGCCCGAGATCATACCCGGCCGACCACCGATCAGCGCGGTGATGAGACCGACGAGGAAGGCAGCATAGAGCCCGACCAGAGGGTGTACCCCGGCGACAAAAGCAAAAGCCACCGCTTCGGGCACCAAGGCCAGCGCCACGGTCAGCCCCGACAGCAATTCGATGCGCAGCCGCCCGATGGAAAAACCATCATCCGGCATCCAACGCAGATCGGTCACATCAAGGTTCTTGGCAAAATTGTGCAGCGTGGCGCGCATGGGGGCGTCCTTTGACTTTCGGAAAACGAATATAGCGCCCTGACCGCGGATGCGGGGCGCTTTTGGCTGCATCTAGAGGAATTTCGCCGCGAAGAAAAGCGTATTGCCTCCCTTCGGGCAGAGTTTGCTGCAATGCAGAAACGCTTTTGCGGGCCGAGTGAGCGGCGCAGGACCGGCATCCCCTGACGCAGACGTGTCGCGTCTCTTGGCAAAAACACTTGATCCCCGTGGCATTCTATGAGGTTCTTTGGGCCTTACCGGCAACCATCCAAGGCACAGGCTCCCTCCATGACAGATACGAAAATCGCCGTGATCGGCGGCTCCGGCATTTACGACATCGACGGGCTTCAGGATGCCGATTGGGTCACGGTTGAGACTCCTTGGGGCGCGCCGTCGGATCAGGTGCTGACCGGAACGCTGAACGGGGTCGCCATGGTCTTTCTGCCGCGCCATGGCCGGGGGCATGTGCATACGCCGACCTCTGTCCCCTACCGCGCGAATATCGACGCGCTTAAGCGATTGGGCTGTACGGATGTGATAAGCGTTTCCGCCTGCGGGTCGTTCCGCGAGGAAATGGCACCGGGGGATTTCGTGGTCGTCGATCAGTTCATCGACCGCACCATGGCCCGCGAGAAAAGCTTTTTCGGCCCCGGCTGCGTGGCGCATGTCTCTGTCGCCCATCCCACCTGCCCGCGGTTAAGCGACGCCTGCGAGACCGCCGCGCGGGAGGCGGGCATCAACGTGCACCGTGGCGGCACTTATCTGGCAATGGAGGGGCCGCAGTTCTCAACATTGGCGGAATCGAAAATGTACCGCGAAAGCTGGGGCGCGGATGTGATCGGCATGACCAATATGCCCGAGGCAAAGCTCGCCCGCGAGGCCGAGCTTTGCTATGCGAGCGTGGCGATGATAACTGATTACGACAGTTGGCACCCCGACCATGGCGAGGTGGATGTGACGCAGATCATCGCCACGCTGATGGGCAATGCCGACAAGGGCCGCGCCATGGTCTCGCGACTGCCCGCGCTTTTAGGTGCCGAGCGCGCGCCCTGCCCGCATGGCTGTGACCGGGCGCTGGAGTTTGCGATCCTAACCCAGCCGGATGCGCGCGATCCTGAGTTGCTGGCCAAACTGGATGCGGTGGCGGGGCGGATGCTTTGAACGCGGGCGGCGGCCCTGCATGGCTGAGTGCGGACGGTATTTAAGAAAGGATGAAGGGAGGGGGTTTGGTGCCCCTTTTCGGATGTTGGGCGGCGGGCGCAGATGGGGGGTTCGCCCGGGCGGCGCGTTGCGCTAAGACGGGTCCGGTCAAACACGCGGAAGGGCGGCATGAAACAGGTTCAGGACTATATTCGCACGATCATAGATTTCCCCCATGAGGGGATCATGTTTCGTGACGTGACAACGCTTTTTGCCGATCCGCGCGGGTTTCGCATGGCGATCGACCAGATGCTGCACCCCTATGCGGGGATCAACATTGACAAGGTGGTGGGGCTCGAAGCGCGTGGCTTTATTCTGGGCGGGGCGATTGCGCATCAGTTGAGCGTGGGTTTCGTGCCGATCCGCAAGAAGGGCAAGCTGCCCGGCACGGTGATCAGTCAGGAATATAAGCTTGAATATGGCGAGGCCATTGTTGAGCTGCATGACGATGCGATCAAGCCGGGTGAGAAGGTTTTGGTTGTGGATGATCTGCTGGCCACCGGCGGCACCGCGGAGGCCGGGATCAAACTGATCGAGCGTTTGGGCGGCGAGATCGTTTCCTGCGCCTTTATCATCGACCTGCCGGAACTTGGCGGGCGCAAGCGTTTGGAAGCGCTTGGCAAAGAGGTGCATGCGCTCTGCGCTTTTGACGGGCTTTAAGGCCTTAGGACGGCACCGGGGTTCATGATGCCCTTGGGATCGAGGGCCGTTTTGATCGCCCGCATGGCGGTGAGTTTGGCGGGGTCGCCGTAGCGTTCGAGGTCATCGACCTTGACGCGGCCCACGCCATGTTCCGCGCTGAACGAACCGCCGAGGTCGTGGACGAGGTCATGGACCACACGTTTCACCGCGTCGCGTTGGCCTTCGTAATCGGCGCGGTTTCTGCCCTTCGCGGGGAAGACGTTGTAGTGCAGGTTGCCGTCCCCGACATGGCCGAAACAGTTGATGCGGAAGTCGCCGAGCGCCGAGAGCGCATCGGTGGCGCGGGTGATGAACTCGGGGATCGCGCCGAGGGGCACTGAGATGTCGTGGCTTGAGACCGAGCCGATCAGGCGGTTGGCCTCGGGAATGGTTTCGCGGATGGTCCAGAAATCTTGGGCCTGCTGGGCGTTCTGCGCGATGAGGCCGTCCGAGACGAGGCCCGCGTCAAGCGCTGCGGCGAAGAGCGCCTCTAGCGCGGCGTCGGTGTCGATCTCTCCGGGGGTGCCGATGTCGATCAGGACGCACCATTGCGGGGTTTCGGCGAAGGGTTGGCGGATGTTGGGCAGGGTTTCGTTAAGGAAATCGAAACCTCTGCGGTGCATCAGTTCGAAAGCGCTGATCATTTCGCCCAAGTGGTCCCGCGCGAGGGAGAGAAGCGTCAGCGCCGCCGCTGGGCTTTCGACGACCATCAACGCGGTGCCACTGCGGGCGGGGCGCGCATAGAGTTTGAGGGCGGCGGCGGTGATCACGCCGAGCGTGCCTTCGGCGCCGATCAGCAGGTTGCGCAGATCGTAGCCGGTGTTGTTTTTGCGCAGGCGGGTGAGGCCGTGCCAAACTTGGCCGTCAGGCAGGACGGCTTCGAGGCCAAGGCAAAGGTCGCGGGCATTGCCATAGCGCAGCACGCCAGTGCCGCCTGCGTTGGTCGAGAGCGTGCCGCCGATCCGCGCGGTCCCTTCGGCAGCGAGGGACAGGGGAAAGAGGCGGTTTGCCTCTTCGGCGGCGGCTTGGACATCGGCGAGGATGACGCCCGCTTCGGCGACCAGTACGTTCTCTTCAGGCAGGACGGCGCGGATGCGGTTCATGCGCTCAAGGGAGAGGATCAGCGGTGCCGGGCCATCGCTGCTGATCTGCCCGCCAACAAGCCCGGTGCCGCCGCCATAGGGCACGACCGGCACGCGGGCGGCATGGGCGGCGCGGATCAGGGAGGCGACCTCTTCGGTGGTGCGCGGCAGGGCCAAGACGCCACCCTGCCCTGCATAACGGCCGCGGGGTTCTTCGAGGTAGCGCTGCTCGGGGTCGCGCAGCACATCGTCTGGCAGTTGTGCGCGCAGGGCGTCGATGAAGGCGGTGTCGGCGGGATTCAGTATCATGGGCCTTTGATCCTGCGCGGGGCGCGCGGATGCAAGGGCAAAGCGCCGGAACGGCTGGGAGAATGCGGGGCGTGAGGCGGGGCAATAATGCCCCGGCGATGCTTGTATCAGCAGCGGAGCGCTCCGCGCAGAGGCTTAGCCTACGTCCGTGCGCCCGCGCCGATCTTTGCGCAGGGAGGCGTAGAGCACATGGGTCCGCCAGCGGCCATCGATTTGCAGATAGCTCTGCGCGACGCCTTCGTATTTAAAGCCCGCCTTTTCAAGCAGGCCGCGGGAGGCTTGGTTTTCTGGCAGGCAAGCGGCCTCGATGCGCGACAGGTCGAGCCGGGTGAAGGCCTGATGCACCGTCGCCTCTATCGCCTCACGCATGTAGCCTTGGCGGGCGAAGGGCTCACCCGTCCAATAGCCGAGCGTGCCGGATTGGGCAGGACCGCGGCGGATGTTGTCGAGGGTGATCGCACCGACGAGATTTTGATCGCTGCGCCGGATCAGGAAGAGCGGCATCGCGTTGCCCGAAGACACCGAGCGCTGCGCCCAGTAGACGCGGTTGGTGAAAGCCTTGCGGGTCAGGTGATCCTCGGCCCATGTCGGCTCCCACGGGCGCAGGTAGTCGTTGCTGGCGCGGCGCAGGGCGGACCAGGCGCGGAAATCGGCATGGATCGGCGGACGCAGGGTCAGCCGTTCCGTTTCGATCCGCAGTTTGCGTCGCCCCAGCAGCATCAGGCGGCGCGTCTGCTGTGAAGCTCGTCGAGCGTTGGTGCGCTGTCGACCGGGCCGTAGAGGGCCAACGCCGCCGGAGCTTGGGTCGCCATGCGCTCGGCGAAATCGCGCACATCGCCGGTGGTGACGGCGTCGATCTGGGCCACGGTCTCTTCGAGGGGCGGAACGCGGTCCCAGATTTGGATGAGGCGGGCCAGACGTTCGGCGCGGTTTGAGGGGCTTTCCAGCCCCATCAGCAGCCCGGCTTTCATCTGGGCGCGGGCGCGGGCGACTTCGGCGGGGGACATGTCAGAGGCCGCGCGTTTCATCTCGTCGATGGTGATGTTTGCCAGTTCGGGCAATTGCTCGGCGCTGGTGCCGGCGTAGATCGTGGTCATGCCCGTATCGGCATAGGCACCGGCTTGGGCAAAGATCGTATAGCAAAGGCCGCGGTTCTCGCGGATCTCTTGGAACAGGCGCGAAGACATGCCGCCGCCCAAGGCAGAGGCGTAGATTTGGGCGATGTAGATGTCATCCGAGCGGTAGCCGGGGCTTTCAAAGCCAAGGGCGAAATGGGCCTGTTCAAGCTGCTTGACCTGCCGGAACTCGCCCCCGCCGAAACGGGCGCTGTCGATCTGGTAGAGCTTTTTCGAGGGCATGTCGCCAAAGAGGCTTTCGGCTAGTTTTACGATCTTGTCGTGGTCCACGGCACCGGCAGCCGAGAGGATCATCTGCTCGGGGCCGTAGTGGTCCGCGATGAAGCGTTGCAGATCGTCGCGCGAGAAGGCCGAGACACGTTCAGACGGGCCGAGGATGGTGCGGCCGATGGGTTGATCTGGATAGGCCTGCTCTTGGAGCCAGTCGAAGATCACATCGTCGGGCGTGTCGAGGGCTTGGCCGATCTCTTGCAGGATCACGCCGCGTTCGACTTCAACCTCAGAAGGGTCCAGCACCGGGTTGCGCAGGATGTCGGCGATCACGTCGAGGCCGAGCGCCACGTCGTTTTCCAGCACGCGGGCGTAATAGGCGGTGACTTCGCGCGAGGTATAGGCGTTGATATAGCCGCCCACGTCTTCGATCGCTTCGGCGATTTGCAGCGACGAACGGGTGGCGGTGCCCTTGAAGGCCATGTGCTCAAGGAAATGCGCGATGCCGTTTTGTTGAGGCGTTTCGTGCCGTGCGCCTGCGTTCACCCAGACGCCGATGGCGGAGGAGGCGAGCCCCTCCATATGTTCGGTGACGATCCGGAAGCCGTTGGGCAATGTGGTCTGTTTGAGGCTCACGCGGGGAGGTTTCCTTTGATATGCGCTTTCAGCGCGTCGAGGTCATTGGGCAGCCGGGTGAAACGTTCTTCCCGGTCGAAAAGGTCCGCCATGCGCGGCGGCAGGGGCGGGCGAATGCCGGTGGCGGCTTCCACCGCGTCGGGGAATTTGGCCGGATGCGCGGTGGCCAGCGTGACCATCGGGGTGGCCGGATCGCGCAGCTCATCTGCGACTTTCACGCCAACGGCGGAATGTGGGCAGAGCAGCTCGCCCGTGGTGCGGCGGCGGTCGGTGATGGTGGCACTGGTTTCTTCTTCCGAGGCGCGGCCCGAGCGGTAGGTGTCTTGCAGCGCCTGCATGGCGCCTTGAGAGACATCGAAACCGCCCTGCCCCAGTTCGTCCATCAGTTGGGCTACGGCACCGGCGTCGCGGTCATAGGCGTCGAAGAGGGCGCGCTCGAAGTTCGAAGAGACCTGAATGTCCATCGAAGGGCTGATCGAGGGGGTCACGCCGCCTTTGTGGTAGCCTTGACCTGAGAGACAGCGGTGCAGGATGTCGTTCTGGTTGGTGGCGACCACCAGATCGGCGATGGGCAAACCCATGCGTTTGGCGATGTAGCCCGCGAAGATGTCACCGAAGTTGCCGGTGGGCACGGTGAAGCTGATTTCGCGGCCCGGTGCGCCGAGGCTGGTAGCGGCTGTGAAGTAGTAAACCACCTGCGCCAGCACCCTGCCCCAGTTGATCGAGTTCACCCCTGCCAGCCGCACGGAATCACGGAAGTCGAAATCGTTGAACATGTCTTTCAGGCGCGCTTGGCAGTCGTCGAAATCGCCATCGATGGCCAGCGCGTGGACGTTGGACTCCGCTGGCGTGGTCATCTGGCGGCGCTGCACGTCAGACACCCGACCATGCGGGTAGAGGATGAAAACATCGACGTTATCAAGCCCCTTGAAGGCTTCGATCGCGGCCGAGCCGGTGTCGCCCGAGGTCGCGCCGACGATGGTCACCCGCTCGCCCTTGCGACCCAGAGCGGCCTGAAACATCTGGCCGATCAACTGCATGGCGAAGTCTTTGAACGCCAATGTCGGGCCGTGGAAGAGTTCCAGCAGGAAGTGGTTCGGAGACAGTTGCACCAGGGGTGCGCGGGCGGTGTGGCCGAAACCCTTGTAGGCGCGGGCGATGATCGCGCGAAATTCGTCATCGGTAAACGTGTCGCCGATGAAGGGGCGCATAACCGTAAAGGCGACCTCTTCGTAGCTTTGGCCCTGCATGGCGTTGATTTGCTCAGGCGTAAGCGTCGGGATGGTTTCGGGTACATAGAGCCCGCCGTCACGGGCAAGGCCGGTCAGCATCGCCTCTTCGAAGGACAGGACAGGGGCGGTGCCACGGGTAGAGATATAGCGCATAGGGTCAGTCGACTTTCGGCGTTGCAGGGGCGCGGCGGCGGCGCAGGAAAAGAACGGTCATCGCCAGCCAGATGGCGGCGAGGGAAAACCAGGTGATCGCATATTGCAAGTGATCGTTGGGGATACGGGTGGTATCCACGGGCAGCGGCGTGATCTTGGGGTCCGGCCCGCTGCCATCGCGGACCACGACGAGGAGCGGCTCGGTGTTAAGCGTGTCAGCCATGACCTCCACATCCCGGGCGAACCAGATGTTGCTTTCGGTGTCGGCTTCGGGCGTGAAACTGTCGACCTCTTGGGGCCATTGCAAGTTGCCGGTCAGGGTGGCGCTGCCCGCGGGGGCGATGGCGTCTTTGTTCGCTGTGGCGGTAAAGCCGAGGTCGACGAGGATGCGGCGGCCATCCTCCAAGGTCATGGGCGCGATGACACGGTAGCCTGCGCCTTTCTGCTTCTGGCTGACCAGCACATGCAGCGCCTCGGCCCCGATCTCTCCGCTGACCGTGACGGGCAGATAGGCGTCGGCTTGTGGGTCAGGATCGCGGGGCAAGGCCACCGGAGCGGCGGTGATCCGGGCGTTGATATCGGCGATGATCGCCTCTTTCCATGCCAGTCGCTGCACCTGCCAGACCCCGAGTGCAACGAGGATGGCTGCCCCGCCAAGGCCGACGATGATGAAGAACAGGCTGCGCCGCATTCGAATCTCTCTGGCTGAAACGACAAACGCGCGAAGAGGGCTTCGCGCGTTTGGGTTTTACGGGTGTGGGGCGCGGATGCAACCCCGCCTTATGTTTAGGGCTGGCCCCACATGTAGACGGCAAAGAAGAGGAACAGCCAGACCACGTCAACGAAGTGCCAGTACCACGCCGCCGCCTCGAAGCCGACGTGGCGTTCGGGGGTGAAGTGGCCGCGCATGGCGCGCAGCAGGCAGACGAAGAGGAAGATCGTGCCGATCACAACGTGGAAGCCGTGGAAGCCGGTCGCCATGAAGAAGCTGGAGAAATACATATCGCCGCCGAAGGTCCAATCGTCATGGACCAGCAGTTCGTAGTATTCGTAAGCCTGCAACGCGGTGAAGAGCACGCCGAGGATCACGGCGATGGTCAGGCCCGAGATCAGGTCCCTGCGGTTGTTCTCATGCGCCAGCGCGTGGTGGGCCCATGTCACGGCACAGCCCGACAGCAGCAGCACCAGCGTGTTGATCAGCGGCAGGTGAAAGGCGTCAACCGCGTGGATTTCGGGCTGGACGTACTCTGAGCCGACATACTCATACATCGGGTAAAGGGCCTGTTTGAAGAAGGACCAGAACCACGCGACGAAGAACATGACTTCGGACATGATGAACAGGATGAAGCCATAGCGCAGGCCGATCCGCACCACACCGGTGTGATCGCCCACTTCGCTTTCAGAGACCACTTCGGACCACCATGCGAACATGACGTAAAGTGTGGCGACCAGCCCGCCCAAGAAGACGAAGGGCGTCATTCCGTGCATCCACAGGACGGCGCCCGCCAGCATGGCAAATCCGCCTACCGACCCCAAAAGCGGCCAGGTCGAGGGGGGGAGAATATGGTAGTCGTGGTTCTTTGCATGGGCCATGGTTGCGGGTCCCTCACCTTTGTTTAATCAGGTCGTTAATTCGTTGTTGTGGCGCTGTCCTGATCGAGGGCGGCATAGCCCTCGGGCAGGTCAATTTCGTAGAATGTATAGGACAGAGTGATGGTATGTACAAACTTCCCATCGCGGTCTTCGACCATTTCCGGATCGACGAAGAAGCTTACCGGCATCTGCACGCGCTCACCCGGTGCCAGCACCTGTTCGGTAAAGCAAAAGCAGTCGATCTTTTCGAAAAACGGCCCGGCGGTATAGGGGGTCACGTTGTAGCTGGCCTGCCCTGCGACCGCATGGTCGGTGGGGTTGTAGGCTTCATAGAAGGCCAGCCCGGTCTCGCCGATCCGCACTTCCATTTCACGCACCACGGGTTTGAACTCCCAAGGCATGCCGTCGTTGAGCGAGCCGTCAAAGCGGACCTTGACGGTCTGGTCCAGCACATCCGCGCTGCCTGCCGATACCTGCCCTGGCGTCCCGCCGAAGCCTGTCACGCGGCAGAACCAATCGTAGAAAGGGACAGATGCCCAAGCCAAACCGCCCATCAGCACCACGACACTCACGGTTTGCATTACTGTTTTCTGAGGACCGGAAAGCGCCATTATTGGGTCACCTCACGCTGATTGGCTGGCAATTCAAAATCCGTTTGCGTGATCTTGACGTAGGTTAACGCCATGATCAGCACCACGAAGGCACCCAGCATCAGGCCCACGCCGATATTGCGGCCACGGCGGCGTTTGTGCAGTTCATGCTCAGGACGAAAGCTCATGCCCAGCCCCCCAATCCAAAGGTGCGCAGGGCGGCTTCGCCCAGAATCGCCCCGAAGTGCAAAAAGAGATAGGCCAGCGACAGACGGAAGAACTTGCGCTCTTCGGCATAATCGTCACCCTCGGCTATGACCTCGTTCCGCTTCCAGATGCGGTAAGCGCCCAGCAGGAAGGCGGCGTTCAAGACCAGCGCCACGGCGAAGTAGAAGATCCCACCGATGGCGGTGAAGGCTGTGCCAATGGCCAGTGCGGCCAGCAGAACCGTGTAGACGAGGATATGCAGCCGCGTCGCCGGGCGGCCGTGGGTCACGGTCAGCATCGGCACTTTGGCATCGTCATAGTCAGAGCGCATGAAGAGCGCCAGCGCCCAGAAATGCGGCGGGGTCCACATGAAGATTAGCGCGAACATCAGCCAAGCCTCGACCGAGAAGCTGCCCGTGGCGGCGACCCAGCCGATCACCGGTGGGAAGGCCCCGGCGGCACCGCCGATGACAATGTTCTGCGGCGTCAAACGCTTGAGCCACATGGTGTAGAACACGGCGTAGAACAGGATGGTAAAGAGCAACATCCCCCCCGCCAGAAGGTTGGTCGCCAGGCCCAGCATCATCACCGACAGACCCGACAGCGCCACGCCGAGGGTCAACGCCTCTCCGGGTTGGACCCGGCCCGAGGGGATGGGACGCCCGCGCGTGCGGCGCATCACCGCGTCGATATCGGCATCCCACCACATGTTGAGCGCGCCCGAGGCGCCGCCGCCGATGGCGATGAACAAGATTGCGCAAAAGCCGATGACGGGATTGACCGAGACCGGCGCGGCCAACAGCCCCACGAAGGCCGTGAAGACGACAAGCGACATGACGCGCGGTTTCAGCAGGGCGAAGTAATCCCCCAGCTGCGCGTCGTATTCACGTGTTGGCGTATTGGTGATGTCAGTCATCCCGAACCCTCCAAGGGTAAACACGGGGCACGGGCCTGCGCCCTGCCCCGTGGCACTGGCTTACTTAGAGGCGACGGTCAGCGGCTGTTCGATGCCCGCATATTCCGCCTTGGCGTTGCCAAGCCATTCCGCATAGGCCTCTTCCGAGACGACTTTGACGGTGATCGGCATATAGGCGTGGGCCTGCCCGCAAAGCTCGGAACACTGACCGAAGTAGACGCCTTCCTGTTCGGCGGTGAACCACAGTTCCGCCAAACGGCCCGGCACGCCATCCTGTTTCACGCCGAAGGCGGGAATGGTCCAAGAGTGGATCACGTCGCTTGCCGTGACCTGCACGACAATGGTCTTGCCCACGGGGATCACCACCGATGTGTCGGTGGCCAGCAGGAAGTCTTCGCGGGCATAGCCTTCGTCTTCGAGCTTGGCGACCATCGCGTCGTTCAACACGAAGGGGGTCACATCTTCGTCGCCGTCACCCAGCGTGGCTGGGGCACCGATCATATAGCTGTCAAAGGCAATCTCTTCGTCGACATATTCATAGGTCCAGTACCACTGGTTGCCGATCGCCTTGATGGTGATGTCCGCTTCGGGGATTTCCTGCTGGCGGAACAGGATCGGCAGCGAATAGGCACCGATCAGCACAAGGACGAGAATCGGCAGGATCGTCCAAGCGATCTCAATCGGGGTGTGGTGCGTGAAGGACGAGGGGTTCGGGTTCCGCTTTTTGTTGTAACGGATCATGACCCAGATGATCAGACCGGTCACGAAAATGGTGATCAGCGTGATGATCACGAGAATCAGGTAATCCAGATCGTGAATATCCTGCGCCAACCGCGTCACAGCGGGTTGAAAGCCTGTCTCGCCGTCAACAGGTCTGCCGATGACATCAAGCCCGTCAATGCGCAGGCTGTCCTGTGCCAATGCAGGCAGGGCGGCAAGGCTGGTCAAAAGACCGGAAAGGGGGAGTAGATGTTTCATATGTCGTCCTGATCTTGTGACCATTAAGAAGCCGATAAGGCACCCCAAACCGCTGCTGCGATCCGGTGCCGTTGTAATCCTGGGTGCTTACAATCATATTCTGCCTACAAGATAAAGTCACATGCTTGCGTCATAGAGCCGCGCGAGACAGTTTTGTGACAGCAAGCAAGGATACCCCCAATGAGCCGCGCGCATTTCACCCCCTTCGAGGCCGATCTGGACCGAGAAACCGCTCTGAGCGTGCTGCGCGAGGCCGTGGCCGGTGCCGATGACGGGGAATTGTTCCTCGAACGGCGCCGCTCCGAGGCACTGGTGTTCGATGACGGACGTCTCAAAACCGCCAGCTACGATGCCGCCGAGGGCTTTGGCCTGCGCGCCGTGCGCGGCGAAGTGGCAGGCTATGCCCATTCGACCGAACTGAGCGAAGCCGCCCTGCGCCGCGCGGCAGAAACGGCGCGGCTGGCGGTGGGCGATGGCGGCGGCACATGGGCCGATGCTCCGCAGGCCAGCAATACGCGGCTCTATACGGACGAAGACCCGATCGCGGGCCATGCCTTTCCGGTCAAGGTCGATACCCTGCGCGAGATCGACGCCTATGCCCGTAGCCTCGATTCCCGCGTGGTACAGGTGAGCGCCACGATCGCGGCCAGCATTCAAGAGGTCGAGATCCTCCGCCCCGAGGGGCATTCGGTGCGCGACGTGCGCCCCATGACACGGGTCAATGTCTCGGTCATTGTCGAGCAGGATGGCCGCCGCGAGAGCGGAGGTGTCGGCGGCGGCGGGCGGATTGGGCTTGATGGCATGCTCGCGCCCGACGACTGGCAGGCCAAGGTCCGCGAAGCCCTGCGCATCGCCTGCGTGAACCTAGAGGCCGTCCCTGCCCCGGCGGGCGTGATGGACGTGGTGCTTGGCCCCGGCTGGCCCGGCATCCTGCTGCACGAAGCCATCGGACACGGGCTTGAGGGCGATTTCAACCGCAAGGGCTCCAGCGCCTTTGCCGGGCTGATGGGCCAGCAGATCGCCGCAAAGGGCGTGACCGTGCTGGACGATGGCACGATCCCCGACCGACGCGGCTCGATCTCGGTCGATGACGAAGGCACCCCCTCGGCGCGCAATGTGTTGATTGAGGACGGCGTGCTGGTGGGCTATATGCAGGACCGTCAGAACGGGCGGCTGATGGGCGGAGCCTCTACCGGGAACGGACGGCGGCAATCCTATGCGCATATCCCGATGCCGCGCATGACCAACACCTATATGCTAGGCGGCGATGCGGCACCGGAGGACATCGTGGCCGACCTCAAAGATGGGATTTATGCCATCGGATTTGGCGGCGGTCAGGTCGATATCACCAACGGCAAGTTCGTATTTTCCTGCACCGAGGCCTACCGCGTGCAAAACGGCAAGATCGGCGCGCCGGTCAAAGGGGCCACGCTGATCGGCGACGGGGCCACGGCGCTGCAGCAGATCCGCGCCATTGGCAATGACCCGACGCTGGACCCCGGAATGGGCAACTGCGGCAAGCAGGGCCAATGGGTGCCGGTGGGCGTGGGCCAGCCGACCCTGATGATCGGCGGGCTGACCGTGGGCGGGGCCGCGACCTGACGACACGTCTGAGTTGAATCGAATGGGTTGGAGAAAATTCATAGGTTGTTAAGCACTAAATCCTATACCTGATTCTGCAACGGACGGAGCTTCGGGATGACTGACAAGGACCTACATCCTTCTTCCACTCACCCCCCACTCCCACCCACCCAGGAAGATGAACAGTTTGCCCGGCTTCGTCTGTTGCGCTCACGCAGGGTGGGCATTTCAACCTACCGGCGTCTGCTGGATGAACATGGCTCTGCGATCAATGCGCTGATCGCCTTGCCCGAAGTGGCGCAGGCCGCAGGCATTTCGGACTATCGCATTTGCCCCGAAGGGGTTGTTCAGGCCGAACTCAATGCCGCCCGCACCGCCGGGGCGCGGCTGCTGGTTCAGGGACAGGCGCCCTACCCCGACCTATTGAATGATCTCGACGATGCCCCGCCCTTTTTGTGGATGATCGGTGACCCATCCCTCCTCACCCGGCCTATGATTTCATTGGTCGGTGCGCGGAATGCCTCCTCGCTTGGGCTTCGCATGGCACGCACCCTCGCGGCGGAGCTTGGGGAGGCTGGGTTTGTCGTCGTCTCCGGCCTTGCGCGGGGCATCGACGCCGCTGCCCATTCCGCCGCGCTTGCCCATGGCACCATCGCCGTGCAGGCGGGCGGGGTCGACATTATATACCCAAGCGAGAATGCAGAACTGGCTGAACAGATCGCGGCGCAGGGGCTGCGCCTGTCAGAGCAACCAATAGGTCTGCAACCGATGGCGCGGCATTTCCCACGCCGCAACCGCATCATCTCTGGCCTGAGCCGGGCAACCGTGGTGGTTGAGGCAGCGGCCCGCTCGGGCAGCTTGATCACCGCACGCGATGCATTGGATCAGGGGCGCGACGTGCTGGCGGTGCCCGGGCACCCGATGGACGCGCGCGCGGCGGGCTGCAACATGCTGATCCGCGATGGCGCAGTGCTGGTCCGCTCCGCCGCTGACGTGCTGGAGGTTTTGCCGGAGTTGGCCACGCAGGGGCCCGAATTACCCCGACGCAAGCCCGCGCCGCCCCCACTTCGGGCAAAAACGCCTCCGCCAAACCGCGGCCCCGTCGCAAAGCTCCACGCGCAGATCCTCGCCCGCCTCGGCCCCGCCCCAGTCGCAGAGGATCAGTTGATCCGCGATCTGCAAGTGCCCAGCAGTGACGTGGCCCCTGCCCTGCTTGATCTTGAGATGGAGGGGGAAATTCAGCGTCAGCCGGGCGGGTTGCTAAGCCGTTCCGCCTGACGGCGTCGCACATTTCGGCCCGCTCAAACCATAGCTGCGCCGTGGCGCCTCCGCGAGGCACAGCCCCGGCCAAGGCGCCGCCGAAAGCCGCCCGTCATTGGCGGCAATACGGCCCATCCGCCCTGCCAAACCGCTGCGCGCCAAACCCCTCATCCGCAGCAGCCGCATTGACAAACACCCCCGCCATCCCACATGAGACAGCGCAAAGCCGCCCTCATTTTTGATCTAAGGTGCCTGTATTTATGCCCGTCGTCGTTGTCGAATCCCCAGCCAAGGCCAAAACGATCAACAAATATCTGGGCGACGATTACACCGTTCTCGCCTCTTACGGCCACGTCCGGGACTTGCCGCCAAAGGACGGATCGGTCGACACCGACGCCGATTTCGACATGAAATGGGAAGTCGCCTCCGACAGCAAGAAACACGTCAAAGCCATCGCCGACGCGCTGGCCAAAGACAACGCACTGATCCTCGCGACTGACCCCGACCGCGAAGGCGAGGCGATCAGCTGGCACCTGCAAGAGGCGCTGACCAAGCGCAAGTCGATCAAGAAAGACACGCCCGTCAGCCGCGTCGTCTTTAACCAGATCACCAAAAAGGCCGTGACCGAGGCGATGCAGAACCCGCGTCAGGTCGACATGCCGCTGGTCGAGGCCTATCTCGCCCGCCGCGCGCTGGACTATCTGGTGGGGTTCAACCTCTCTCCCGTGCTTTGGCGCAAACTGCCCGGCGCGAAATCCGCCGGACGTGTGCAATCGGTCACCCTGCGCCTGATCGTCGAGCGCGAGATGGAGATCGAGGCTTTCCGCGCCCGTGAATACTGGTCGGTAAAAGCTCTGCTCTCTACGCCGCGCGGCCAAGAGTTTGAGACACGCCTTGTTTCGCTTGCAGGCAAAAAGCTGGATCGCTTCGATCTGGCCGACGCCACGCAGGCCGAGATGGCCGTGCAGGCGATCACCAGCCGCGCGCTGAAAGTGATGAACGTCGAGGCGAAACCGGCCAGCCGCAACCCCTCGGCCCCTTTCATGACCTCGACCCTGCAGCAGGAAGCCAGCCGCAAATTCTCCATGGGCGCGCGCCAGACCATGTCGACCGCGCAGCGCCTTTATGAGGCCGGGCACATCACCTACATGCGGACCGACGGCATCGACATGGCGCCCGAAGCGGTGAGCATGGCGCGTGATGCGATCGCTGACCGTTTCGGCGCGGATTACGTGCCGAAAGAGCCGCGTATCTATAAAAACAAAGCGAAAAACGCTCAGGAAGCGCACGAATGTATCCGCCCCACGGATATGACCAAAGACGCGAAGACACTGAAGCTCGATGCCGATCAGGCGAAGCTTTATGACCTGATTTGGAAACGCACGCTGGCCTGCCAGATGGAAAGCGCCCGGCTGGAGCGCACCACGGTTGAGGTCGGCAGCGATGACGGTCAGGTTGGCCTGCGCGCCAATGGTCAGGTCGTGCTGTTCGACGGGTTCTTGCGGGTCTATGAAGAAGGCCGTGATGATGTGGTCGATGAGGACGACAAGCGTCTGCCACAGATCAGCCAAGGCGACGCGATGGACAAACGCGCCGTCACCCCGGAGCAGCATTTCACCCAGCCGCCGCCGCGCTATACCGAAGCCACGCTGGTTAAACGCATGGAAGAGCTCGGCATCGGCCGCCCCTCGACCTATGCCAGCATCGTCACCACGATTCAGGACCGCGAATATGTTCGCAAGGATGGCAACCGTCTGATCCCCGAGGATAAGGGCCGGCTGGTCACCGCATTTCTCGAAAATTACTTCCGCCGCTACATCGGCTATGATTTCACCGCCGATCTCGAAGACCAGCTTGATAAGGTCAGCGCGGGCGATGCCGCCTATAAGGAAGTGCTGCGTCGCTTCTGGCGTGATTTCTCGGCGGCGATTGCAGAAACATCCGAGTTGCGCATCACCGAGGTCTTGGAAAAGATCAATGAGGTGCTCGAGCCCCATCTTTTCCCGCCGACCGAAGACGGTGGCGACCCCCGGCTTTGCCCCAATTGCGAAATTGGCCGCCTGTCGATGCGCACGGCCCGTTCGGGCGGCGCCTTTATCGGCTGCTCGAACTACCCCGAATGCCGTTACACACGCCCCTTTGGCCCGCCCGATCCGGAGGCCGAAGCCAGCGCCATCCCTCCCGACGGGAAGCTGCTGGGCGAAGATCAGGGCGACGAAATCCGTGTCTTCAAGGGCCGTTTCGGGCCTTACGTCCAGCGCGGGCCGGTGACTGAGGAAAACAAAAAACCGCCGCGCCAGTCGATCCCCAAGGATTGGGTGCCCGAGGATCTGACGCTGGAACAGGGCGTGATGCTGCTGTCGCTCCCGCGTGAAATCGGCCCCCACCCCGAGGATGGCGTCATGGTCTGGGCCAATATCGGCCGCTACGGGCCTTACATCAAACACGCCGAAAGCACCTCGGACCGGGGCGGCACCAATGCCAACCTTGAGGGCATCGATGAGGTTTGGACCGTCGGCATGAACCGCGCGGTGCAGCTTTTGGCCGAGAAGGTTGCCAGCCGTGGTGGCCGTGGCAAGGCCGCAAAACCGATCCGCGAGATGGGCGAGCACCCGGATATGGGCGGCGCGGTCAATGTCATGGAAGGCAAATACGGGCCTTACGTGAAGTGGGAAAAGGTCAACGCGACGATCCCGAAAGAGATCGAGCCGGGCGACCTGACCATGGAACGCGCGGTCGAGTTGATCGAAGAGAAGCTCGCCAAGTCCCCCGCCAAACGCAAGGCGGCGACCAAGAAGGCACCGGCCAAGAAAGCCGCGGCCAAAAAACCCGCGGCAAAGAAGGCGGCAGCCAAGAAAGCGCCCGCCAAAAAGGCTCCGGCCAAGAAACCCGCCGCGAAGAAGCCGGCGGCGAAAAAGGCCGACAGCGCGTAATTACGCCGCCAGACCACAGCGGCCGCGCCGGGGATCGGCGCGGTTCCGCCTGTGGGCGGCGTTTACATCCAACATCATGAATATGTGATTTGCCATCTCCCTTCGATTTTCCGATCAGGGAGCCGGCAAGACCAATATGAAAGGCAGATTGATGTCAGGCATTAAATTCACCCGGCGTGGCGTGATCGCCGCGAGCGGTGCGGCGCTAATGACCCCGCAAATCCTGCGCGCGCAGGAATTCGGCCAAGCGGCCCGCGAGTTTTCCAACGAAGCCCCTGTTTCGCGCAATGCGTCGAGCTTTGCCACGCAGCGTTGGCAGGACCACTTTGACAGTCTTGGCAAAGGCGCGATCGTGGCCGACACCATCAGCCGCGCCCTGCATTATTGGAGCGCCGACGGCCAGACCTACAAGGTCTACCCGACCTCCGTGCCCGCCACCGAAGAGCTGACCAAACGCGGCTACACCGAAATCGTGCGCAAGAAAGAGGGCCCCGATTGGACCCCGACCGCGTCGATGATGGAACGCTTCCCGCACTACAAATACATGCCGCCCGGCCCCGATAACCCGCTTGGCACCCATGCGATGTATCTCAGCTGGCCTGCCTATATCATCCACGGCACCCATGACACGCGCAAGATCGGACGCCGCTCCTCGGACGGCTGCATCGGTCTCTATAACGAGAAGATCGAAGAGCTTTTCGGCATGTGCCCCGTCGGCACGCAAGTGCGTATCATCTGACCCTTCTGGGCGGCCTCGCTGCGTAGCACCACGTAATTGACACTGCGACGACGCAGGGTCACATATGGCGCAACGAAACCAGAGGGAGGTCGCCCGTGAACAAAATCTATGGATCCGCCGCCGAAGCGCTGGAAGGCGTTCTGTCGGATGGCATGCTGATCGCCGCGGGGGGCTTTGGCCTTTGTGGCATTCCGGAATTGCTGCTGCAGGCGATAAAGGAAAACGGGGCCAAAGACCTCACCTTTGCGTCGAACAACGCGGGCGTCGATGATTTCGGCATCGGCATTCTGCTGCAATCGCGGCAGGTGAAAAAGATGATCTCCTCCTACGTGGGCGAGAACGCCGAGTTCATGCGCCAGTACCTCTCCGGTGAGTTGGAGTTGGAGTTCAATCCCCAAGGCACTTTGGCCGAACGCATGCGCGCGGGCGGTGCGGGCATCCCGGGTTTCTATACCAAGACCGGCGTCGGCACCCAGATCGCCGAGGGCAAAGAGGTCAAACAATTCCGGGGCGAGGATTACATCCTCGAAGAGGGCATCTTTGCCGATCTGTCGATCGTGAAAGCGTGGAAAGCCGACGACACCGGCAACCTTGTCTTCCGCAAGACCGCGCGCAACTTCAACCCGCCTGCCGCGATGTGCGGTAAGGTCTGCATCGTCGAGGTCGAAGAGATCGTCCCGCGTGGCAGCCTCGACCCCGATAAAATCCACCTGCCGGGCATCTACGTGCATCGCATCATCCAAGGCGATCACGAAAAGCGCATCGAAAAGGTCACGACACGCAAGCGGGAGGAAGCATAATGCCTTGGGATAGAGATCAGATGGCGGCGCGGGCCGCAGAGGAACTCGAAGACGGCATGTATGTGAACCTCGGCATCGGGATTCCGACGCTGGTGGCGAACTACGTTGGCGACAAGGACATCACCCTGCAGTCGGAAAATGGCATGCTGGGCATGGGCCCTTTCCCTTTTGAGGGCGAAGAAGACCCCGACCTTATCAACGCTGGGAAACAGACCATCACCGAGCTCAGCCGCACCGCCTATTTCGACAGCGCCATGTCCTTTGGCATGATCCGCGGCGGCAAGATCGCGGCGGCGATCCTCGGTGCCATGGAAGTGGCCGAGAACGGCGATCTGGCGAACTGGATGATCCCCGGCAAACTAGTCAAAGGCATGGGCGGCGCGATGGACCTTGTCGCCGGCGTCAAACGGGTCATCGTGGTGATGGACCACCAGAACAAAGCGGGTGAGTCGAAGGTGCTGAAGGAATGCACCCTGCCGCTGACCGGCAAGGGCGTGGTTGACCGGATCATCACGAACCTTGGCGTGCTCGACGTGGTCGAAGGCGGTCTGAAGATCGTTGAATGCGCCGATGGCGTGACCGAGGACGAGCTGCGCGCCGCGACCCAAGCGACCATCGTTTAACAACCGCCCCGGCGGCCCCCCTCGGCGGCATCCGCCGGGGGCACAGCTTTCGCGATCAGTTCATCGCGGCAAAGACGCAGCCATCGCTGATCAGTTCCGGCGGTGTCAGGCAAAGCCCCTGCGCGACTTGAAAAGCGGCCAGCACCTTGGGCACATAGTCGCGCGTCTCAGCAAAAGGCGGCACGCCCGCATGTTTGCGTACCGACCCCTCCCCCGCATTATAGCCCGCCAGTACGAGAATCGGATCGCGGTCGAACTCCCCCATCAGCCAATTAAGGTATTTGACCCCGCCTGAGATATTCTCGGCTGCGACCATACTGTCGCCTACGCCAAAGCGGGCAGCGGTATCGGGCATCAATTGCATCAGTCCAGCCGCCCCGGCCCGGCTTACCGCATCGGTACGTCCCGCCGATTCCACGCTGATCACCGCCAGCACGAGCGCCGGAGAGACATTCGTGCCGACCGTGGCGCGCAGGATGTCCACCCCATTGCTGCGCGCGATATCTTGCAGGTGCTGCAGGCGCGGCGCGGGCACCTTACCCGTTGAAAGCGCCGCCATCGCAGGCGCCAACCGCCCCGCCCCGCCGCGGTCTGCTGCGGGAGAGACCTTATCCCAGAACCAATCGAACTGCCCCGCATTCAAAGGCGCAATCGCGCCGCTTGGCGTGGCGGCCACGGCGGGGCCTGTGTCGACCTTTGCCGCGGCAGCTGCGCGTGCGGCCGGGTCAATTTGAACGGTGATGCGTTTGGCCCCCGTCTTGGGCGGGCCGACCCGTTTGGCGGAAAACTCAGGAAAAGGTTTCGGGCCCTCTGCCACAACGGCGGGGCCCATAAGGGCCGTGACCAGCGAGACTGCCAATATACGATACATGCCTGCTCTACCTTGCGTCTGACGCGCCTTTGTTCGGCAATATCTCACGAATCGTGGAATCGGGCCAGCGTTTGAGGCGGGGATCATGGCGATTTCGCCGCAATTACCCTCTCAGACGACGGGAAAGCGCAGCAGGAAGCTGCGGTATAACAAATAAACATAGACTAAACAGAGGGTTAATAAGTTTCTGCAAGAAAAATGAGAACGGTCTGAAAAAGGCGCAGTTGCTGCCAAATTCGCGCCCCAATCTGACGGCTATATAGGGTCATACCAAGTCGGACAGCCTCAATGAGAGAACGAGGCAAACCGGACGGCGAGGTTAAAACCTTTTACTCAGTGATCCTTGGAGGGACATGACATGATGAACTTTATCAAAAACTTCCGCAAAGACGAAGACGGTGCCGTGACAGTTGACTGGGTCGTTCTGACCGCTGCGATCGTTGGTTTGGCTGTTGTTGCTTTCAACACGATTGGTGACAACACTGCCGCTCTGACCACCGAGATTGGCGACGCCATCGGTGACGTTTCGGCAACGCGGACACCCGCTGATCCCGGCACCTAAGTCTACGCCCGAGCGAAACCGATAGGTTCTACGAAGATTTAGGACCGCCTCCCTCTTGGGGCGCGGTCCTTTTTCAATGCCAAGGTAAAGCACATCTATTCATAGGGTACGTATGCGCAGCCATTTCAAGAAATTCTTCTGTGACCAAAACGGCGCCGTCAGCGTTGATTGGGTTGTCCTGACCGCCGCGCTGGTGGGTCTGGCGATCTTGGTGCTGAGCGTATTTTCAGACAGCCTTGACGGGCTTGTCGAATACATCCGGGTCCAGCTGACCGCTTAAGACAACGGCGCCGCAAAAACGCACCACGGCAAGCTTCATCGCATCGCCGCCGTGGCGACCAAATCTCGCCATATTCGGCGGCTATTCTGCCGAGGTGATCAAAGCGGGCCGAGACTCGCTTCCATAGCAAAGAGGTGACGACATGCGAGCCGTATTCGGATTGGTTCTTTTGGTGGGCATAGCGCTTGCCGGCGGGGCCGTTTATCTGGCGAAAGACCGGATTTCACAGTATCAAACCGCGAACGCGCAGGCCCAAGCTGCGCTGGCGCAAGTGGTGCCAACCAAAACCGTTTGGGTGGCCGACAAGCCCCTGAAATACGGTCAGCCCCTCACCCGCGAAGATGTGCGCGCCGTCAAATGGCCCGAGAATGCCATCCCCGAGGGCACATTCTTTGAGGAAACCGTGCTGTTTCCGGAAAACACCAAAGATCAACGCATCGTGCTGCGCAACATCGAGAAAGATGAAGCGATCATGGCCGTGAAGGTGACCGAACCGGGCGAAGATTCCGGTCTGACCTCGCGTCTGGCACGCGGCATGCGTGCCTTTGCTCTTAAAGTCGACGTTTCCAGCGGCGTGTCGGGCTTCCTGCGTCCCGGCGACCGGGTGGATGTCTATTGGACAGGCCGCGTGAACGTGGGCAACCAATCCAGCAACGGCGATGTAACCAAACTGATCGAATCGGCCGTGCAGCTGATCGCCATCGACCAAAGCGCAGATGCGTTGGTGATGGGCGAAGCCTCGATCGCCAAGACCGTGACCGTGGCCGTGAACCCTCAACAGGTCGCCGCCCTTGCCCAAGCGCAATCAACTGGCCGTCTGTCCCTTGCTCTGGTCGGCACGAATGACGACACCGTAGCCGAGGCCATCGAAGTCGACCAACGCTCGCTTCTGGGCATCGAAGCGCAGGAAACCATCGCAGAGGTCGCCAAAGAAAAGGTTTGCACGATCCGCACCCGCCGCGGGGCCGAGGTGGTCGAACTGCCGATCCCCTGCACAAATTGATCCGATAACAACCTCTTGCTAAGCTAAAAAAGACGCCGCAGTCCCCCTGCGGCGTCTTATCCATTTTTCTGTTATGTTGCGAATAGCCCACATGCACAGCACCCCTGAAGAGCTTGATTCTTGCAATAAAATTTGAATTGCCGCAGAGTGCTGCCAAACGAGGGCGAAAAGACCCATCCCGAGGCGTGATCAAAAAGGCAGGTCACATGAAAATCGATAGATTTCTAAAAGCGGCCCTGCTGGGGCTGGCACTGGGCGCGATGCCGATGGCATTGACCCTGCCCAGTTCAGCTGGCGCCGACACGCTGCGCGTCGTAAAACGCGGCACCAATTCCAGCCTCGACGTTCCGATGAACCGCGCTGTGGTGGTGGAAAGCGACATCCCATTCGCGGAGCTTAGCATTGCCAACCCCGGCATCGCGGATATCTCGTCTTTGTCTGACCGCACGATCTATGTGCTGGGCAAATCTCCGGGTCTGACCACGCTAACGCTGCTCGACGCCGGGGGGCAGTTGATTACCAATGTTGATGTCCGCGTCGCAGCGGATGTGTCTGAATTCAAAGAACGTCTGCGCCAAATCCTACCGGGTGAGAGGATCGAAGTGCGCACCGCCAATGACGGCATCGTGCTGTCGGGCATCGTTTCGTCGACGCAGCGGCTACAACGCGCGCTTGATCTGGCCGAACGCTATGCGCCCGAGCGGGTCAGCAATCTGATGAGCGTCGGCGGCATTCAGCAGGTCATGATGAAGGTCCGCTTTGCAGAGATGCAGCGCAACGTGTCGAAATCGCTCGGCTCTTCGCTGGCCATCAATGGCGGGTCCGATTTCAGTGCGGGCACCGGCAGCACGAATACTTCGGGCGGGGTCGCAACCTCGCTTGGCGGCTCGATCCCTGGGTCGAACCAAAACGCAGGCGCGGTGCTTTTCGGCTTCAACGCAGGCTCGACCCAAGTGGGCATCCTGTTGGAGGCACTGGAAGAAAAAGGCGTCGTGCGGTTCTTGGCCGAGCCGAACCTCGTGGCGCTTTCGGGGCAAGAGGCCAAGTTCCTCGCCGGGGGTGAATACCCCGTCCCCGTGGCCCAGACCGGTGACACCATCGCCGTGGAGTTCAAACCCTTCGGCGTAGAGCTCGCCTTTATCCCGCGCGTCGTGGACAAGGATATCATCAACCTTGAAATGAACGCCGCCGTGTCCGCCATTGATGCCAGCAACAGCATCGCTTTGGGCAACGGCATTGAGATTTCCGCCTTCACCCGCCGCGAAACATCGACCACGGTCGAAATGCGCGACGGTGAAAGCTTTGCCATCGCGGGCCTTCTGACCGACGATTTCACCGACAGCACGCGGCAACTGCCGTGGATCGGCGATGTGCCGGTGCTGGGCGCGCTGTTCCGTTCGGCGGATTACCAGCGCAGCCAGACAGAACTGGTCATCATCGTCACCGCCCATCTGGTCACCCCGACCCGCGGCGAAGCGCTGGCCCTGCCCACGGACCGCATCAAGCCACCCTCTGAAAAAGACCTGTTCCTGCACGGGCGCACGGCGGACGGCACGCGCACCCCGAGCCGGGGTGCTGCGGGCGAGGTCGCCAAACAGGACTTCCGCGGCTCCTACGGTTATGTACTGGATTGATCCGATGACACACAGACATATCACGTTGATCGCTGGCACCGCGGCCCTCGCCGGGCTCACCGCCTGCTCTCCCAGCAATGATCCGGTCTATACACAGTTCTACCGCGAGGCAGGGTCGATCGTGGACACGGGCCAGTTCGGTAATGCCACGCTGCACAACCGGCAGGTCATGACAGGCGAAAAGCGTGTAACCTTTGATCTGGCGAATCGCTTTGCCAGCGAAGTCCGCTCTACCGTGACTTTCGCCTTTAACTCCGACCGGTTGGACGCCAATGCGCAGGCGATCCTGCGCCAGCAGGCCGGTTGGATTCGCCAATTCCCCGAGATGCGCTTCCGCGTCTATGGCCACACCGATCTGGTCGGCTCGCAGACCTATAACCGCGCCCTCGGGCTGCGCCGCGCGCAGGCTGTGGTGCGCTATCTCTCGACCTTGGGAATCAGCCCCAGCCGATTGGAAGCCGTTGTTTCCTTTGGCGAAACGCAGCCCCTGATCGTGACCCAAGGCCGCGAGCGCCGCAATCGCCGCACCGTGACCGAGGTCAGCGGCTTTGTGCACGGCCACCCGATGTTGCTGGATGGCAAATATGCGCAGATCATCTACCGCGAGTATGTGGCCAGCGCCGTGCCACCCTCGCAACTGAGCGCCAGTGCCACCGTCGCAGGTGGTGGCGGAGAGTAGGGCAAGCCCTTCTTTCGACAAAAGAATATCCCCCCGCACCTTCGGGCCGCGGGGGTTTTTCGTCCCAGCCCGTCCATGGTCAATCGGGCGTGAATGAGCAGATCGTTTCAAGATACCCAACAATAGAGGCTTTTTGGCCCCAATCTCGCCCCAGTTGGGGGTGATATTCGATACAGAAGGATAAATGTGCCCGGCTCAAGGGCCGCGCATGAGGCAGAGGTCAGAGCGATCGCGGCGACAGAATATTGCCGCCCTCCGGCCAAACCGTTGATGTAAAGGACAAAAGGTCATGAGCAGCACTATGCCCCAACCCGAAGCAGCGCCGATCGTTGCCTGCACAATCAGCCGTGATGTACAGAACTTCGACCTCTTGATCGAAGACATGGAGGCCACTCTGGGCGAAAGCTGGGGTGATCTAGGATTCGCCGAAGCGCTGGCGTTCTTTGGCCAGCCCGAGGCTGAGGCGATGGAATTTGTCGCCCTCGCCATGGATGAGACCGACGAAGACAACCTTGTTCTGATGACTGAGATCATCACGCAGGCCAAGGCCCGCGACATCCGGGTGATTCTGATTGCCGAAGACATGACCCCTGCCGCGCTGCATTCGCTGCTGCGTCAGGGTGCGGATGAATTCGTCCCCTATCCGCTGCCCGAAGGCGAGTTGGCCCAGGCCATCGCCCGCGTCCGCGCCGGAGAGAACGCGCCCCCTGCCCCCGCAGCCGAGGCCAGCGCCCCGCAACTGAAGGCCGGCGCGCAAAAGGATGGCGCCCTGATCGTGGTGCACGGGCTGGCTGGTGGCACCGGGGCCACGACCCTTGCCGTGAACCTTGCGTGGGAGCTGGCCAATGCGGACAAGAAAAATCCGCCCTCGGTCTGCCTGCTGGATTTCGACCTGCAATACGGCTCTGTCGCGACCTTCCTTGATCTGCAACGGCGCGAAGCCGTCTATGAGATGATGTCCGACACGGAATCCATGGACGAGGAAATCTTTGGCCAAGCGTTGCAAACCTTCGAGGACAAGCTGCATGTGCTGACCGCCCCGGCGGAGATGCTGCCGCTCGATATCGTCACCAACGAAGACATCGACCGCATTCTCAACATGGCCCGCAACCAGTTCGACTATGTGATCGTCGACATGCCTTCGACGCTGGTGCAGTGGTCCGAGACCGTGCTGACCAGCGCGCATGTCTACTTTGCGATGCTGGAACTCGACATGCGCTCGGCCCAGAACGCCCTGCGTTTCAAACGGGCGCTGCAATCCGAGGAACTGCCCTTTGAAAAGCTGCGCTATGTGATGAACCGCGCGCCCAAATTCACCGATCTCAGCGCCAAGAGCCGGGTCAAGCGGATGGCCGAATCGCTCAGCATCTCAATCGACGTGCAGCTGCCCGATGGCGGCAAAGCGGTGACGCAGGCCAATGACCACGGGCTGCCGCTGGCCAACTCAGCCCCGAAAAGCCCCCTGCGGCGCGAAATCGCCAAGCTGGCAAGCTCCATCCACGATCTCAAGGGCGAGCAGGCCAAAGCGGCCTAAGCCCCTAGCGAAAGAGCGTACCGATGTTCTCTAAATACAAAAAGCCAGCCTCCGCGACCGCGAAAGCCGCTGCTCCGGTCCGAGAGGCCAAGCCTGTCAAAAAGGTCGAGCCTGCCCCCGCGGCCCCGGCCACCGCGACTGCCGCCC
Organism: Sulfitobacter sp. HI0027; assembly: GCF_001634775.1. Lineage (NCBI taxonomy): Bacteria > Pseudomonadati > Pseudomonadota > Alphaproteobacteria > Rhodobacterales > Roseobacteraceae > Sulfitobacter > Sulfitobacter sp. HI0027. Next base: position 22,044 of record NZ_LWER01000163.1, on the reverse strand, counting down.
CTGTCGAGGCGGCCAAACCGGTGTCGATGCGCCGGGCGGTCAAACCCGCCGCCGCATCACCTGAGGATCGCGAGGTCAAGCGCAAGCAGCGGATGAGTGAGATCAAGCTCGAACTGCACCGCGCCCTGTTGGACAACCTCAACCTCGCCGCGCTGGAGCATGCCTCTGAGGCCGATTTGCGACAGGAAATCAACGACATCGCCGTCGAGGTTCTCTCGGAAAAGAGCATCGTGCTCAACCGCGAAGACCGCATGACGCTGAACTCCGAACTCTATGATGAGGTGACCGGCCTTGGCCCCCTAGAGACGCTGCTGAAAGATGACAGTGTCAACGATATTCTGGTGAACGGCCCGCAGCAGATTTTCGTCGAGCGGGACGGCAAGCTGCAGTTGACCGACGTGACGTTCAAGGATGAAAAGCACCTGCTGCGGATCATCGACAAGATCGTTTCGGCAGTGGGTCGGCGCGTGGATGAGAGCAACCCCTACGTCGACGCGCGCCTGAAAGACGGCTCGCGTTTCAACGCCATGGTGCCCCCCGTCGCGGTGGACGGCTCCTTGGTGTCCATTCGTAAGTTCAAGAAAGACAAGCTGGGCATCGACGATCTGGTGAATTTCGGGGCCTTCTCGGAAGAGATGGCCGCCTATTTGCAGGCCGCCGTGGCGACACGCCTGAACATCATCGTTTCGGGCGGTACGGGTTCGGGTAAAACCACCACGCTCAACGCGCTGTCGTCGTTCATTGCCAACGACGAACGCATCCTGACCATCGAAGACACCGCCGAACTCCAACTCCAGCAGACCCATGTGGGCCGGATGGAAAGCCGCCCGCCCAACGTTGAAGGCAAGGGCGAAGTCTCTCCCCGCGACTGTCTGAAGAACGCCCTTCGGATGCGTCCGGACCGGATCATCGTTGGCGAGACGCGCGGCGAGGAGGTGATCGACATGCTACAGGCGATGAACACCGGGCACGACGGCTCCATGACCACGATCCACGCCAACTCGGCCCGCGATGGCGTCAGCCGTTTGGAAAACATGATCGCCATGGCCGGGATCGAAATGCCGCTCAAAGCCATGCGCAGCCAGATTTCCTCGGCTGTGAACCTGATCGTGCAGGCCAGCCGCTTGCAAGATGGCTCGCGCCGGATGACCTCGATCACCGAGATCACAGGCATGGAAGGCGAGGTGATCTCGATGCAGGAGATTTTCCGGTTCCAGCGCGTGGGCCTGACGCCCGAGAACAAGATCATCGGCCATTTCACTGCCACCGGCGTGCGCAGCCACTTCTCCGAGCGGTTCCGCATGTGGGGCTATGACCTGCCCGCCTCCATCTATGAACCCGTGTCGGCCCAGTAAGGATTGATGCAATGAGTGCCGAACCAATCATCTATGGTCTGATCTTCATCGGCGTCCTGGTGCTGGTCGAAGGGCTGTACCTTGTCGCATTCGGCAAATCCATCAGCCTCAACAGCCGCGTGAACCGCCGGCTGGAGATGCTGGAGAAAGGGGCCCGCCGCGAAGAGGTGCTCGACAAGCTGCGCAAGGAAATGCAGCAGCATATGAATGCCAAGTCGATCCCACTCTATTCTCTGCTGTCAGAACGTGCGCAGAAGGCCGCGATTGCCTTCACGCCGCAGCAACTTTTGATGATTATGGCCGGTTTGGCCGTCTTGGCCTTTCTGGGGCTGACCATCGGCACCGATACATCGGTGCCGGTGCGGGCCATGATGTCCGTCGGCATGGGCGTCGGCGCGGTGTTCTTTTGGGTGTCCCATAAAGCGGGCAAACGCATGGCGATGATCGAAGAGCAGCTTCCCGATGCAGTGGAACTGATGGTGCGCAGCCTGCGGGTGGGCCACCCGTTCTCCAACGCGATCTCGATCGTGTCGAAGGAAATCCAAGACCCGCTCGCCTCCGAATTCGGGGTGATCGCGGATGAAGCCGCCTATGGCCGTGATCTGGGCGAGGCGCTCAAGGATATGGCCGAACGGCTCGACATGCAGGATTTGCGCTTCCTCGCCGTGGCCGTGACCATCCAACAACAATCGGGCGGCAACCTGGCCGAGATCCTCGCCGGTCTGGCCAAGGTGATCCGCGCCCGCTTCCGTCTATTCCGCCGTGTCAAAGCCATCACGGCCGAGGCGAAATGGTCGGGCAAGTTCCTCTCAGGCTTCCCGCTGGCCGCGCTGGTGGTGATCAACCTTGGCGATCCGCATTACTACGACGAAGTGCGCGATCACCCCTACTTCATTCCTGCCTGTTTCCTTGTGGGCATCTTCCTTGTGCTGAACCTGTTCGTGATGCGCATCCTTACCAATATCAAAGTCTGAGAGGCCGATGATGGAATTTCTCAATCAGCTTAACGATCAGATCAACCAAGCCTTGGGGCCGATGGGCCTGATCATCATCGTCGGTACTTTGGGCGTCACCTTGGTGGCGATCACGCTTGTGCTGATGCTGCGCCAGCCCGAAGACCCGCTGACCAAGCTCAAACGCACCAGCACGGCCCCCACGGGCGATAACGCGCGCGAGAAGCTGCGCCAGTCCGACCAGAACGCGCAGTTGCAGAAATTCGCCAAGTTTCTTGAACCCGAAGACGTGGCCGAACTCAGCGCCAAACAATTGATGCTGCGTCAGGCGGGTTATCGCTCGCGCGATGCGGTGCGGCTCTACTACTTCGCGCAGTTTGCCCTTGGGATGCTCGGGCTGGTGGGCGGCCTGATCTACACCAATGTCTTGGGCGGCGGCGAAGGGATGACCACGCAGCAGACCATGATGTGGGCCATCGGCCCCGGTGCGATTGGGTATTACCTGCCCAAATACTGGGTCAAACGCCGTGTCGATTCCCGCAAAGAAGAAATCACCCGCGGCTTTCCCGACGCGCTCGATATGATGCTGGTCTGCGTCGAGGCGGGGCAATCGCTGGATCAATGTATCGTCCGCGTCGCCCGTGAGCTGCGCGCCTCCTACCGGGCCCTGTCCGAAGAGTTCGAGATGGTCGCCTATGAGATGAAGGCCGGCAAGGACAAGGTGTCGGTGCTCCACGACATGGGCGAGCGTTGCGGCGTGCAGGATGTCTCCTCTTTCGTGACCGTGCTGATCCAATCGGCGGCCTTTGGTACATCCATCGCAGACGCCCTGCGCGTCTATGCCGAAGAGATGCGCGACAAACGTGTGATGCGGGCCGAGGAAGCGGCAAACAAGTTGCCAACCAAGATGACCCTTGCCACTATGGGCCTTACCGTACCGCCGCTGTTGATCATTCTGGTCGGCCCCTCGGCGCATGGCATCTCGAAATTGGGTCAGATGGGGAATTAATGACGGAGAAAATTCGGCGCAGCCTCGCCCGCGCCGTTTTCATCGGGCCGATCTTGGGCCTTGCTCTGGCCGCCTGTTCAACAGGCGGCTTTTCCGCGTTGCGCGGGGATCAGAAGCCTGAAAGCCTCTATGCGCCCGGCGTGAACCCGCGCGCAGAGGCTGTCGACGGCATCGAAGTGGGCCACAGGCTTATCGCGGCGGGACAGTATGAACTGGCCATCAAATCCTTCAACCGCGCCGCGCTGGATCACGGGCTGACGGGGGAAGTCCTCTCGGCTTTGGGCAGTGCCAACCTTGGGCTGGGGCGTTTGGGTCAGGCCGAAACCCTGCTGCGCCGCGCAGTTGAGAAGGACGCCGCCGAGCCGGAAGTCTGGAACAACCTTGGCGTTGTACTGATGGAAAGCGGCCAGACCGCCGAGGCCGAGCAGATTTTCCGCAAAGCCTATGCCCTCGATAATGGCGAAAGTGACGCAATCCGGGACAATCTGCGCTTGGCGCTCGCAAAAACGGAAAAATCTGTTATAACAGAAGTCAATGAAGATAATTACAAATTGGTGCGGCGCGGCAGCGGGGATTACCTGATCCGTCCGACACCATGACCCGGCAGAGCAGTAAAAGGACGCAAAATGCGCCATCCAATCATTCTGGCCGTCTGCATGGCAGGCGTCACCGCCCTTGCTGGCTGCGGTGAAAAAGATGCGAACGCCACCGTTGAGCGGGCCTTCAAGGACGTCAATGTGGTGGATGAAACCAACCTCTCCGACGTGATGCTCACCGTGGCCGACCCCAATGAGGCGGTGAGTTACTTTGCGCGGTCCGTCAAGGAAAGCCCCGACCGGATCGACCACCAGCGCGGGCTTGCCGCATCGCTCGTGCGGGCCAAACGCTCCACCGAAGCTGTGGGCGCATGGGACAAGGTCACCAAGATGAAGGGCGCCACGCCCGAAGACAGTGTGCAATTGGCCGATGCGCTGATCCGCTCGGGCAACTGGGCGCGGGCTGAGACGGTCCTCAACAGCATCCCCCCCACCCATGAGACATTCGCCCGCTACCGGCTCGAAGCCATGGTTGCCGACAGCAAGGAACAGTGGAGCCGCGCCGACAGTTTCTACGAAATCGCCGTTGGCCTGACCACGACCCCTGCCGCCGTGATGAACAACTGGGGCTACTCCAAACTGACCCGTGGCGATTACCCCGAAGCCGAGAGGCTTTTTGGCGAGGCGATCCGTCAGGACAACACGCTTTTCACCGCCAAGAACAACCTCATCATGGCCCGCGCCGCACAGCGCGATTACACCCTGCCCGTCATGCCGATGGAGCAGTCCGAACGTGCCCAGCTTTTACACACGATGGCCCTGTCGGCGATCAAACGCGGCGATGTGGAAACCGGCAAGGGACTGCTGCGCGAAGCGATCGACACCCATCCCCAGCACTTCGAAGCCGCCGTCCGGTCTTTGCGCGCGTTGGAAAACGGCTGAGCCATGGCGATCTCTGCCACGGCGGCCCTGTGGTTTCTGCCCTTCGTCCTGCCGATCTGCCTCTACGTCGCTTTCACCGACATGAAGCAGATGCGCATCACCAATCAGGCGGTCTTGGTACTCATCGCGATCTTCGTGGTGTTGGGTCTGTTTTTGCTGCCGTTTGAGACCTACCTCTGGCGCCTGCTAAGCCTCGTGATTGTCTTGGTCATTGGCATCGTGCTGAACGCCGCTGGCGTCATGGGGGCCGGAGACGCCAAATTCGCCGCCGCTGCCGCGCCCTTTATCGCCATGGGTGATCTGCGCCTGCTGATGATGCTTTTCATGGCCACCCTTCTGGCCGCCGCTGCCACGCACCGCGGGGTGAAATACACCCCCCTGCGCCGCCTCGCGCCCGATTGGCAAAGCTGGCAGGAAACCAAGAAATTCCCCATGGGCCTCGCCCTTGGCACCACGCTGGGGCTCTATCTCATTCTAGGGGCGCGCTACGGGGTCTGATCGCGGACATAGCCGGTACAATCTCCCTCTTCGCGATAGATTGTCCACATTCACGCCATATTCAGGATTTACCCTGCAGTCTGACCGAGCGCCGCCGCCTGCCCTTTCAAGGAACCTGTTGATGAACGCCCCGACCAGCACAGTGCTTGCCCCGCCGCCCCCCAAGCGGCTGGAGGATATGAAACTGCCCATCGTGATGATGCGCGACATCCTTCTGAAAACGATCTTTCGCAAGAACGTAGAAATGGTCAGCGATCTGGCCCAAGCGCTCTGCCTGCCGATCCAAGTCACGCAAGAAATGGTCGATCAAGCCCGCGGCCAGCGCCTGCTAGAGGCGACAGGCACGCTCAGCGCAACCAGCGGCAATGAAATGGGCTATCAACTCACCGATGCTGGTAAGGCCCGGGCGCTGGACGCGCTGGCTCAGTCCGAATATTTCGGCGCCATGCCCGTCCCGCTTGAGGTCTACCGCGAGCAGGTCAAACGCCAATCCGTACGCAATCTGCAAATCACCCGCGATCAGCTCACCGGGGCCATGGGCCATCTGGTGCTGCCCGACAGCCTGCTTGACCACCTTGGCCCCGCCGTCTCTGCCGGGCGGTCGATCCTGATGTACGGCCCGCCGGGAAACGGAAAATCAAGCATTTCCAACGGGATCCGCGACGCGCTTGGTGATAAGGTCTATGTCCCCCGCGCCATTGAATACGCGGGCCAAGTCATCACCGTCTATGATCCGATCGTGCATTCTTCCGCCGAGGCGGAGGTCCAAGACCCAACCTCCCTGCGCCGCATCACCCGCTATGACGCCCGCTATGTCTGCTGTGAACGTCCGACGGTCATCACCGGCGGTGAGCTGACGCTCGACATGCTTGATCTGGTGTACAACCCCACGGCGCGGACCTATCAGGCCCCGCTGCAACTCAAGGCCACGGGCGGTATTTTCATCGTCGACGACCTTGGCCGTCAGCAAGAGCCACCGCAAAGCATCATCAACCGCTGGATCGTGCCGCTTGAGGAAAGCAAAGACATCCTCGCCCTGCAGTCGGGTGAAAAATTCGAGGTGCCCTTCGACACGCTGGTGATCTTCTCCACCAACTTCCACCCGAATGAGATTTTTGATCAAGCAGCCCTGCGGCGTATCTTCTTCAAGATCAAGATCGACGGCCCGAACCAAGAGAACTTCCTCAAGATCTTTGCCATGGTCGCCCGCAAACGCGGCATGCCGCTGGACGAGGCGACGCTGGTCCATCTGCTCAAGGTGAAGTACCCAACCATCGACAACGTCTATGCGAACTATCAGCCGAACTTCCTAATCGACCAGATGATCGCGATCTGTGATTTCGAAGGCATTCCCTATCAGATGAACCCCGATCTGGTGGACCGCGCATGGGCCAATATGTTCGTTCGCGATGAGGTGATCGTTAAATAGCCTCCGCCGCTGGCACCGCGCCCTGCCGATGCTACATTGGGTGCATGCGCGCCCTACCCCCCAAATTCGCCGATTGGTTTGCCCAGAACGGCTGGTCCCTGCACCCGCACCAGCAAGAAATGCTGGACCGTGCCGATGCCCCCGCCCTGCTGCTTATCGCGCCGACAGGCGGCGGTAAAACTCTGGCGGGCTTTCTGCCCACCCTCGTTGATCTGACCGAAGAGGCGCACGAAGGGATGCACACACTTTATATCTCACCGCTCAAAGCGCTGGCTGCGGATATCAAACGCAACCTGACCCGCCCGGTTGAGGAAATGGGCCTGCCCATCCGTATCGAAGACCGCACCGGCGACACCTCGCAATCGCGCCGCCGCCGCCAGCGCGCCGACCCGCCGCATATCCTGCTGACCACGCCGGAAAGCCTCGCTCTGCTGACTTCCTACGAGGACGCGGCCCGCACCTTTCGCGGGCTCAAGCGGGTGGTGATCGATGAAATCCACGCCCTCGCCGAAAGCAAACGCGGCGACCAGCTGATGCTGGCGCTCACCCGGTTGCAGGCCATCTGCCCCGGCCTCAAACGGGTGGGCCTCTCGGCCACGGTCGAAGACCCTTCGGCCATCGCCCACCTCATGGCCCGCCACCCCGACCCTTGCGAAGTGCTGCTCGCCGATCCGGGCCCCGCCCCCGACATCCAGATGCTGCACACCGAGGCAGCCCCGCCTTGGGCCGGGGGCGGTGCTGCCTATTCAATTCCAGCGGTGCTGGAGCAAGTGCGCCAACACAAGACGACGCTGATCTTTCACAACACCCGCGCACAGGCCGAGATTTTCTTTCACAACCTCTGGCTCGCCAATGAAGACGCCCTGCCGATCGCCATCCACCACGGGAGCTTGGATCGCGCCCAACGCGAAAAGGTCGAGGCCGCCATGGTGCGCGGCGATCTGCGCGCCATCGTCTGCACCGGCACGCTTGATCTTGGCATCGACTGGGGCGACGTCGATCTCATCATCCAGATCGGCGCCCCCAAAAACGTAAAGCGGCTGGTCCAACGCATCGGCCGCGCCAACCACCGCTACAACGCGCCCTCCAAGGCGCTTTTGGTGCCTGCCAACCGCTTTGAGGTGGTCGAATGCGTGGCCGCGCTGGAGGCTGTCCTCGAAGGCGCGCTCGACGGCGACCCGCGCGGCCCCGGCCCGCGCGATGTGCTGTGCCAACATATCCTCATCGCCGCCTGCGCAGGCCCCTTTGACGCTGACGACCTCTTCGCACAGGTCCGTTCCGCCGGGGCCTACGCCGCCCTGTCCCGCGCCGACTTCGACGCCTGCCTCGACTTCTGTGCCACCGGCGGCTACGCCCTGCGCGCCTACGACCGCTGGCAACGCCTGCTGCAACGCCCCGACGGCCAGTGGCAACTGCGTGACCCGCGCGCCGCCCAACGCATCCGCATGAACATCGGTACGATCCAAGATACCGATAAGCTGAAGGTCCGCATGAAACGCAACCGCGGCGGCAAACCCTTAGGGGAGATCGAAGAAGGCTTTGCCGCTACGCTGACCAAGGGCGACACCTTTCTAATCGGCGGTCAGATCGTCCGCTACGAAGGCCTGCGCGAAACCGTTGTCGAAGTCAGCCGCAACGCCGCAAAAAAGCCCAAGGTGGCCACCTTTGGAGGCACGAAATTCGCCACCTCCACCCAGCTTTCGGCCCGCGTGCAACAGATGTTCACCCAAGACAGTTGGCCCGAACTGCCGCGCCACACCGCCGAATGGCTGACCTTGCAACGTGAGGTCAGCCAGTTGCCACAACCCGGCACGCTGCTGGTCGAAAGTTTTCCCCATGACTTTGCCGAACAAACGGTCTTCTACGGTTTTGCCGGCCGCAACGGTCAGCAAACGCTGGGCCTTCTGCTGACCAAACGCATGGAAGACCTCGGCCTGCGCCCCTTGGGCTTCGTAGCAACAGACTATGCCACGCTCATCTGGGGCCTCTCCCCCGTCGACGACCCCGCGCCGCTGCTCGACCCCAGCGTGCTGCACGAGGGTCTCGACAGTTGGCTTGCGGGCAATGCCGTGATGAAACGCACCTTCCGGGCCGCGGCGACCATCGCAGGGCTAATCGAACGCAACAGCCCCCAAACACGCAAATCCGGACGACAAACGACCTTTTCCAGCGATATCCTCTACGACACGTTGCAGCGTTATGAGCCGGATCATCTGATGCTCGACATCACCCGCGAGGAAGCCTTGAGTGGTCTGGTGGATTTCGGCAGGATCGAAGAGATGCTGGACCGCATCGCCGGGCGCATCACCCACCGCAAACTGACCCGCGTAAGCCCGCTCGCTGCACCGCTGTTTCTGGAAATGGGCCGTGTGCCTGTCGAAGGCGCTGGACAGGAACGCATGCTGGCGGAAGAAGCCGAACGACTGATGGAAGCCTCCGGCCTCGCGCAGCTCACCCCGCCGTCCTCGGATCAGCCGCCTTGGCGAGATAGGCGTTGAACACCGAGGTTTCGCGGGCGGAAAGGGTCTGCAAGGTATTTAAAAAAGGATGAAGATATTAAGAGTTCTTTAACCCACGCCGCGCATGTTGATCCCGCGGTACAGGCTGAGGAGCCGATGACCGCAAAGGATGAAGGCGCGTCTCCGGTCAGGTTAACGCCCGGCTGCGGGGCGCGTTTTCTACCTTTCATCCTTTCTTAAATACCACTGCGCTGCCGTTTCCGGTCTTCTGACAATCGCGTTTGACCCCTTGCCAAATCAGCAGCGATCTCCGATGAACAAAGGATGAACGGACTTAAGTTTTCATTCGCCGGGGCGGGGCTGACTGCGCTTGGTTCTGGCGCGCTTTGGTGGCGCGAAAGAGATTTGCTTTGTGTGAGCGACCTTCATTTGGGCAAGTCGGAAAGGATCGCGCGGCGCGGCGGGTCGGCATTGCCGCCTTATGAGACCCGCGATACGTTGAACCGTCTGGCAGCGGATCTGTCCTTTACGCAGGCGCGGCATGTGATCTGCCTTGGCGATAGTTTCGACGACCTTGGCGCGGCGCAGGCGCTGCCGGAGGAAGAACGGTTGTGGATACTGGGCCTCCAAGCCGGACGGCGGTGGGATTGGATTGAGGGCAATCATGATCCCGGCCCCGTAGGCTTGGGCGGCACGCATTTGGGAGAGATAGCGCTCGGCCCGCTGACCTTTCGGCATATCGCCGCGAGCGAGGGCCGGGGCGAGGTGTCGGGGCATTATCATCCTAAGGCATCGATCCGTGCGCGGGGCCGCAGCATCTCGCGTCCGGCCTTTCTGTTTGACAGCAAGCGGCTGATCCTGCCTGCATATGGCACCTATACCGGCGGGCTGCGCAGCCAGTCGCGGGTGCTTTGTGATTTGATGGGGCCGGAAGCCTGCGCAGTGCTGACAGGCGCGCAACCAGTGGCGATCCCCATGCCTGGAAAGATGCGATGATGGATGATCAGATTGAACGCCGGGTGCGGGAGAGTTTTGCCAAGCAGACCATGATGCAGACCTTGGGCGCCGAGATCATCGAAGTGCAGTCGGGTCTGGTTAAGGTCGGAGCGCCGGTCCTGGCTGGCGCGATGCAGCAGCAGGGTTTTGGCCATGCGGGGCTGACCTTTTCCATCGGCGATTCCGCGGCGGGCTATGCGGCCCTGAGCATGTTGCCGCCGGAGGTTGATGTCGTCACGTCTGAGATCAAGATCAACCTGCTGGCCCCCGCCCGTGGGGACCGGCTGATGGCCACGGGCCGGGTGGTGAAACCGGGCCGGCGGCTTTGCGTGGTGACCGCAGAGGTTCATGCGGAAACGGATGGCGCGGCCAAGCTCATCGCCATCCTGCAGGGCACCATCGTGCCTGTGCCTGCCGCTTAGGCGGTCAGCCCTTCGGGTTCTTCCAACCCGTTGGCGCGGCAGCAGGCGGTGACCGTATTGGCCAGCAGGCAAGCGATGGTCATTGGCCCGACGCCGCCCGGCACGGGGGTGATGGCCCCGGCGCGTTGGCTGGCACTGTCGAAATCCACGTCGCCGACCAGTTTGGTCTTTTCGCCAGTCTCAATCCGGTTGATGCCCACGTCGATCACCGTGGCGCCCTCTTTGATCCAATCGCCCGGCACCATTTCGGGGCGCCCCACGGCGGCGACGACGATATCGGCGCGGCGCACCACCTCTGGCAAGTCGCGGGTGCGGCTATGCGCGATGGTCACGGTGCAGCTATCCCCCAAGAGCAACTGCGCCATCGGTTTGCCGACGATGTTGGAACGGCCAATGACCACCGCGTTCATCCCCGACAGATCCCCATGGTGGTCCCGCAGCATCATCAGGCAGCCAAGCGGGGTGCAGGGCACCATGCTTTTCTGCCCCGTGCCCAGCAGCCCAACGTTGGAAATGTGAAAGCCGTCCACATCCTTGGCGGGCGAGACGGCATTGACCACGCGGGCTTCATCAAGATGATCCGGAAGCGGAAGCTGTACGAGAATGCCGTGTATCTCGGGGTCGTTGTTCAGCGCGTCGATCAGCTTGAGCAGGTCGTCCTGATCCACAGTCGCGGGCAGCTTGTGTTCGACCGATTTCATGCCGACCTCGCGGGTCATTTTGCCCTTGGAGCGGACGTAGACCTGGCTTGCCGGGTCTTCCCCCACCAGCACCACGGCAAGGCCCGGCGTGATGCCGTGATCCGTCGTCAGCCGGGCGACATGGCCCGCCACCTTGTCACGCACCGTTGCTGCAAAGGCTTTGCCGTCGATGATTGTCGCTGCCATATCCGTCTCACTTTCGCTCGCTGCAGGTTGAACACGCCCTACATCACCGCGACGGCGGGTCATTGCAACCCGCCTTAGAACAATCCCTCCACATCGCCATCGGCGTTGAGCTTGATTGCCTCCGCAGATGGCACCCGAGGCAGGCCTGGCATGGTCATGATCTCTCCGCAAATCACGACAACGAACCCGGCCCCCGCCGAGAGCCGAACCTCGCGGATGGGCACGCCGAAGCCTGTGGGCGCGCCGCGCAGATCGGGGTCGGTCGAGAAGCTGTATTGGGTCTTGGCCATGCAGACTGGCAGGTCGCCATAGCCCTGTGCCTCCCAGTCTTTCAACTGATTGCGCACCTTCTGATCGGCCAGCACCTCGTCGGCGCGGTAGATGCGTTTGGCGATGGTCTCGATCTTTTCGAAAAGCGGCATCTCGTCGGCATAGAGCGGGGCAAAGTTCGCGTGATCACCATCGGCAATCTCGGCCACGCGGGTGGCAAGATCGGCAGAGCCTTCGGAACCCAACTCCCAATGGCGCGACAGGATCGCCTCCGCCCCTTGGGCCGCGACATAGTCTTTGACCGTGGCCACTTCGGCGTCGGTGTCGGTGACGAAATGGTTGATCGCCACGACGACGGGCACGCCAAAGGATTTTACGTTCTCGATATGGCGGCCAAGGTTGGCGCAGCCTTTTTGCACCGCCTCTACATTTTCCGCCCCAAGGTCCGCCTTCGCCACGCCGCCGTTCATCTTCATCGCCCGCACCGTGGCCACAACCACGACCACCGATGGCGCGAGCCCCGCCTTGCGGCACTTGATGTTCATGAATTTTTCGGCCCCGAGATCGGCACCAAAGCCCGCCTCTGTCACCACGTAATCCGCCAGTTTCAGCGCTGTGGTCGTGGCGATGACCGAGTTGCAGCCGTGCGCGATATTGGCAAATGGGCCGCCATGTACGAAGGCCGGGTTATTCTCCAGCGTTTGGACGAGGTTGGGCTGCATCGCGTCTTTCAAAAGCACCGTCATGGCCCCATCCGCCTTGATGTCGCGGGCATAGACCGGGCTGCGGTCGCGGCGGTAGGCCACGATCATCGCGCCGAGGCGCTCTTGCAGATCGCTGAGGTTCTTGGACAGGCAGAGGATCGCCATGACCTCGGAAGCGACGGTGATGTCGAACCCCGTCTCGCGCGGGAAACCGTTGGGCACGCCGCCCAAGGATGCGGTGATCTGGCGCAGGGCGCGGTCGTTCATGTCGACCACGCGCCGCCAGACGACGCGGCGGGTGTCGATCTCAAGCTCGTTGCCCCAGTAGATGTGGTTGTCGATCATCGCCGCCAGCAGGTTATGAGCGCTGGTGATGGCATGAAAGTCGCCGGTGAAATGCAGGTTCATCTCTTCCATCGGCACGATCTGGGCATAGCCGCCGCCTGCCGCCCCGCCCTTCATCCCAAAGTTCGGCCCGAGGGAGGCTTCGCGGATGCAGACCGCCGCATTTTTGCCGATCCGGTTCAATCCATCGCCGAGCCCAACAGTGGTGGTGGTCTTGCCCTCTCCCGCTGGCGTGGGGTTGATCGCGGTGACGAGGATCAGCTTGCCGTTCGCCCGGTCTTGGACGGAATCGATGAACGTCTGGCTTACCTTTGCCTTGTCATGGCCATAGGGCAGCAGGTCGTCGCTGGAGATGCCCAGCTTTTCGCCGATCGCTTGGATAGGGCGTTTCGCCGCTTCGCGGGCGATTTGAATGTCGGTTTTGAAAGCCATGAGATTCCCCTGTTGCCGTTGGTGGCGATTTTTATTCCTTAGCCATAGCGCGACAAGACCCCGACGGGGGGCCGTGTTTCCGACACTCAAGCATCGCGAAACGGCGCGCGGTCAGCCGAGGTGGGGCCAGACGGGCTGGTTCGGCACGAAAAGCGTCAACCTGTCGCCCACGGCAAGCGGCCCTTCCCGCTCGACCCAAGCGGTCACGCCGCGTTTGTCCTGCGCGGCGGGTTTGAAGGCCTTGCCATGGCCGGGGGCGTCAGCCTCGATCTCACGCGCGGGCAGATTGCAGGGGCCATTTTCGATATCCACCACCAAGGTGGCGCCATGGGCGTTTTGCAGCCGCGATCCAGGCGGGACGAGGGTAAAGCCCGGGATGCCTTTGAGGATGATCGACGCGCCCAGGAGGGTTGGGTCAAGCTCAGGGAGGTCCATGGCGGCGGCAATCTGCGCCATCTCTTCGGCCGAAAGGATAGACAGTTGGCGGGTATTGCGAATTTCCGTGCCCTTAGGATGCAGGTTGCGCACGCGGACGCAGGCCGGACGGGTCAGCCCAGCGTGGAAATCCCCCTCAAAGCCTGCATAGGTCGCACGCGCCTGATCCATCGCGACCGAGCGGATGTTTTCGCGATCCTGAGGGACCATGCCCAGCCAAGTGATTTCAGCGACATGGTCTGTCTTGCGTAGCTCGGGCATCATGCGGTCCTTCGGGGTGGTTTGGGTGACTGCTGAACCCTAGGCTCACTGTCGGATCAAATGCACCTTAAATCCACCACCGCTTAATGAGGCCTTAGTGAGGGTGCCCGCGGTATAGACAAGCGCCATCCCGAAGGATTTTAGATAAAAGGGAGAGACATAGCCCGGCCCCATGACAACGCGGTAAGACATATCGCAATGCACGGCAGGGCCTTCCTCACGGACCTCTTGGGTCGCGACTTGGACCACGCGGCGGCCATCGTAGAGCGCCAGCGGAGAGGGGCAGCTATTGCCAGTGGCAAGGGCGGCAAAAAGCTCAGGCGGGAAAAGGACGCCGGGCGGCACCGCTTTGGCATCCGACAGTTCCGTCATTTCCGAAGACGGCGTGATTTCAACCGAAGTGACCCGCCCCGCCGTTCGGTCAAGCGCGATATCGCGCGTCTCGCTGCCCCGGTTCGCACCCAGATAGCTGGCCGTGTTCCCGTTAGATTGGGTGACCGCGTTGAAGCTGCCGTTCTTGATGCCGAAAGGAGCGTTGTTGAGAGACAACAAAAACGCGGCGTTCCGGCTTTGACCGTTGAACTGCAACGTGCCCAACTGACGCCCGCCCAATGCCACGGCGTAGGTCTGCGGATCGGCCCAAGCCGGACCGCCAGTAACCGCAAAGAGAACGGCAAGGGCAGAAAGGATGCGGCGCATAAGACCCCCGGCAGGTTAGGAATTCCACCCCTGTCTAACGCGCTGGCGGCTGTGAAGCGATAGGGGAAATTCCGCCCATTGCCCAAGGGTCAGCCCAAAACGAAAAAACCCCGCCGAAGCGGGGTTTTTCATAGGGTCGCAGGCCGGATCACACCGAAGGTTCAGGCTCCATTCCGCCATCCTTCGGCGGGGTTTTCTTGCCCTTCGCCTTGGGGATCGCGGTGACGCTGGGTGCGCTGCCCGCGTCGGAGTTGTCGTCATCGGAGTCTTCGGCAGGCGGCAGACCATCCATGACACGTTTGATCTCATCGCCGGTGAGGGTCTCATATTCCAGCAGACCTTGGGCCAGACGCTCGAACTCCACCTCTTTCTCCGAGATGATTTTCATCGCATGGTCATAGCCGTCTTGGATGAACTGCTGCACCTCTTTTTCAACCAACTCCTTGGTGTTGGCCGAGACGGAGAACCCAGCGGTATTGCCCTGATAGCCCTGCGCGGCTTCGGAATAGTCGATGTTGCCGACCTTATCGGACATGCCCCATTGCAGCACCATCGCGCGCGCCAGCGCAGAAGCCTGCTGGATGTCGCCCGCCGGACCATTCGACACGGAATCGGGGCCGTATTTATGGATTTCCGCCGCCTTGCCGGCCATGGCCATGGCCAAGCGCTGGTGGCATTCGTCCTTGAACATGTTCAGCCGGTCGATCTCAGGCAGGCTCATCACCATGCCAAGCGCGCCGCCGCGCGGGATGATCGTGGCTTTGTAGACCGGGTCGCATTTCGGCAGCGTCATGCCGACCAGCGCGTGACCGGCTTCATGATAGGCGGTCATCTCCTTCTGCTCGGCGGTCATCACCATCGAGCGGCGCTCTGGTCCCATCATCACCTTGTCCTTGGCCTGTTCGAAATCGACCATGGTGACGAAACGGCGACCGACACGGGCAGCCATCAGCGCAGCCTCATTCACGAGGTTCGCCAAGTCCGCGCCCGAAAAGCCCGGCGTGCCGCGCGCGATAATGCGCAGGTCAACATCCGGCCCCAGCGGGGTCTTGCGCGCGTGAACCGAGAGGATCTTTTCGCGGCCCTTGATGTCGGGGTTGGGCACCGTGACCTGACGGTCAAAGCGGCCCGGACGCAGCAGCGCGGGGTCAAGTACGTCACGGCGGTTGGTCGCGGCGAGGATGATGACACCTTCGTTGCTCTCAAAACCGTCCATCTCGACTAGAAGCTGGTTCAAGGTCTGCTCACGCTCGTCATTGCCGCCGCCATAGCCTGCACCCCTGTGACGACCGACGGCGTCAATCTCGTCGATGAAGACGATACAGGGGGCGTTTTTCTTGGCCTGTTCGAACATGTCGCGCACACGGGACGCGCCGACGCCTACGAACATCTCGACAAAGTCGGAGCCGGAGATGGTGAAGAAGGGCACGCCCGCCTCGCCCGCGATGGCGCGGGCCAGCAGCGTTTTACCAGTGCCCGGAGGGCCCACCAGCAGCGCACCTTTGGGGATCTTGCCGCCAAGGCGCGAAAACTTCTGTGGGTTGCGCAGGAATTCAACGATTTCCTCAAGCTCTTCCTTGGCCTCATCGATGCCCGCCACGTCGTCAAAAGTCACGCGGCCCTGCTTTTCGGTCAGCATCTTGGCCTTGGATTTGCCAAAGCCCATCGCCCCGCCTTTGCCGCCGCCCTGCATGCGGTTCATGAAGTAGATCCACACACCGATCAGCAACGCGATGGGCAGAAGCGACATCAGGAAAGTCTGGAAACCAGACTGTTGCTGCGGCCGAGCTTTGACCGGAATATCGTTGGAGATCAAAAGCTGGGTCAGCTCGGCATCGCCGGGTTTGATCGTCAGGTAGTCGGAGCCATCCGCCTTGCGGAACCGAACCTGCTCGCCATCCAATGTCACATTACGGACATCACCATCCTGTACGGAAGTAACGAACTCTGAATAGCTGACCTCGTTGTTTTGCAGCGACCCGCTGGATCCGCTGAACAGGTTGAACAGCGCCAGTACCAGCAACATCAGGACAACCCAGAAGGCGAGGTTACGAACATTTCCCAAGGGAATTCTCCTAAATTCACACGGCCGCGGGCAAGTCCCGCGACCCAAGGGGCGCCCGTTCGGGCAACCACCATACTAAGATAGACATGATGCGCTCATGTTCAATGCGATAATGGCGCGGTTTCGTTGCATTCCGCGCCGCTTTCGCGCTGGACATGCCATTTCTCGACCAGCCCGGCAAGGGGCGCTGCAAGCAGGCGCGCGCCCTGCCAGATCGCCGGGGTCGACAACAGCATAGCACGGGGCCGCCCAAGGCGGCGCCAATCGGGGCATTGGGCAAGTCCCTCGGCCCCCAAGGCCCGCAATTCAGCGCCCTGCGGCAGCCCCTCTGGGGGCGTCGCACGCCAGCGCCCATCCCACAGCTGATCCGCAGGCACCCGCAGGTCACGCACCGCGTTATATTCCCGAAAGACCCAGATTTCACCGCGCCGAAGCAGCGCCTGACAGCCCCCCAGCGTGGCCGCCTGCCCCTCGGCCAACCCCGCGATCAGGGCCGCCACGGGGCCGCGGCGCGGGGGGTAGGTGCCGCCGTTGACCTGCCCAAGCGCATGAATCATCAAGCGGCGGCGGATCTCTTCGGGCGCGGCAAAAAAGCCCTCGGCCTGCATCACCTGTGCGCCCGCCTCCATGCGCAGAATATCGCCTGCCGTTCTGTCGGTCTGGCTTTTCAGCGCCTCCCGGGCGGTGGCCATGTTGCGCGCCACCTCGGCCAAGGCCTCTACGTCGATGCCAAGCGGCGCGAGGGCGGCAAGACTTTGACGGGTTTGAATGCGGGCGAAACGCGGGTCATCGTTGCTGGGGTCGTCGACCCACTCAACGGCCGCGCGCCTCAGATGCCCTCGCAATGCCTCACGTCGGGCAAAAAGCAGCGGGCGCAGCCATGTGATGCCGTGCCGCTTGCTGCGCGGCGCCATGGCCGACAGGCCGTCCACCCCCGACCGGCGGGCCAATCGCATCAGCACCGTTTCGGCCTGATCGTCCGCCGTATGGCCAAGCGCCACGCAGGGCAGCCCGCGCCGCTCTGCCCAATCGGCCATCAGCCGATACCGCGCCTCACGCGCCGCGTTTTGCAGGTTGCCTTGACCGTCCCACCCCCGCCAGCGCAGTGTTTCATGCGACAGGCCCAGAGTGCTGGCACACCGCGCGACGAAGGCGGCCTCTCCGGCGGCTTCGGGGCGCAGACCATGGTCGACAGTCACGGTTTCAAGATGTGTGCCCGCCGCCGCCGAAAGCCCATGCAGCAACGATAGCAACGCCATTGAATCGCCCCCGCCCGAGACAGCAACGCCAAGGCGGGGGGGCAGCGCACCGCCCAGCCCCGCCAGCAGCCCCTTGGCCAGCGCTGCATCAGCCGTCGCGGCAGGCGCAGTCATCAGCGGTTAGGAACAACCCAGCGTCTGGCGCTGCGCTTCGGCTTGGCTCACCTGCGGGGCGCCCGGGAAACGCACGGCAACCTCCGCGAGGGTCACGCAGGCCTCTTGTGTTTGCTCCAACACGCCAAGCGCGCGCCCCAACTCAAACAGCGACTGCGGTGCCACCGGCCCTTCGGGATCGGTGCTGAAGGCTGCAAGAAAGGCACGGGCCGCTTCGCGGTTGTCGCCCAATCCGGTCAGGGCTTCGCCGCGGCGCATCTCGGCTTCGGCGGCTAGCGGACCACCGGGGTAGGTCTGACTGAAGGTCGCAAAGAGATCGGCGGCGCTGCGAAAGTCACCGGAGGCGAGCGCCCCCTGCGCCCGCTCGAAATCGGTCTTTTCGCTGACCGCCAGCTCTGCCTCGTTGATGGGGGTGATGATGCCGTTTGAAGGTGCCGCGCCACCGCTGCCGGGGGTCATCTCGACCACCTCGCGGTCGGCTTCGGGGGCGGGTGCGACCACGGTTGGAGCCTCCCCTCCGCCGAGGGTCGAGGTCTCTCCAAGCGCGCCCAGATCGCCGCCTTCAAGCTCGACCAAACGGTATTCCAGATCCCCGATCCGGTTGGTGCCATCGGCCACGATCCGGTTGATCCGGTTCTCCATCTCCTCGGTCTTGGAGGTGAGGCGTTGCAATTCGCTTTCCATGGTGCCGACACGCTCAAGCACAGAGCTCCCGCCGGTCTCAACCGAGCCGCCGCCCGTGGTCGAAAGTTCGCGGCGCAGCTTTTGCACCTCGACACTGAGCACGGTCAACTGCTGGCGGATGTCCGCCAGCGTCTGATCGTTGTCCTGCGCCATAAGCGCGGCGGGGGCGGTCATCAGCCCCATCACCGCCACGAAGATATATCGCTTCAGCACATCGGCCTCCTTGGATTGGTCATTGCTTGGGCTGGCGCCGCAATTAGCTGGTCAGTGCGCCACCGGCCAGAACGGTCACGGCACGGCGGTTTTTGGCATAGCAGGCCTCTTCCGAGCAGATCTCGATCGGGCGCTCTTTGCCATAGCTGATGGTCTTGAGGCGCGATGCCGCAACACCGCGGGAAATCATATACTCGCGCACGGCATTGGCACGACGACCGCCAAGCGCGATGTTGTATTCACGGGTGCCCTGCTCATCCGCGTGACCTTCGATCACGGCTTGATAATCCGTATTGGTCTGCAGCCAAGCCACCTGCCCGTCGAGCGTGGCACGGCCTTGGTCGGTCAGCGTGGATTGGTCCACGAGGAACAGCACCCGGTCGCCGACAGCCTGCTGGAAATAGGCGGTGGAGGTGGGGTCGTTCGCGCTGCCCGGCACCACGCCGGCGTTGACCCCTGCGCCTGCATTGGCCCCGGCGCCGCCCATGCCATCGGCACCAAAACGGTCGGGGTTTGTACAGGCCGACACGGCCAATGCGGAAATCAAAAGCGTGCTGGTCAAAATGCGTTTCATGGGGGTCTGCCTTCTCTGTGGTGGCGTTGTTGTTGCTGGTGTTAACACAGGCGCGAGATCATTGGAATTGCCCGCGCCCGTATGGGAGGTGTGGAATACGTTACTGCTGCAGCGGTGACCAAGAGGGGTCAGAGCCGCCTTCGGGCGTGCGCACCGGCTTGAGGTTGCGCCCCGAAATATCGACCGAATAGAGCGAGGACGACCCGCCTGCCCCTTGGGTTTCGCGGGCGAACATGATCACCCGGCCATTGGGCGCCCAAGTCGGACCCTCATCAAGGAAAGAGGCGGTCAGCAGGCGCTCTTCGGAGCCATCAAGACGCATCACGCCGATGTGGAAACGGCCCTTGTTCTGCTTGGTGAACGCAACCAAGTCTCCGCGCGGCGACCAAACAGGCGTGCCATAACGCCCTTCGCCGAAGGAAATCCGCGTCGCCTCTCCGCCGGTGGCGGGCATGACGTAAAGCTGCGGACTGCCGGAACGGTCGCTCTCAAAGACGATTCTGCTGCCATCGGGCGAGAAGCTAGGTGCCGTCTCGATCGCGGGGGTGTTGGTCAGGCGTACCGACTGGCCGCTGTTGATATCCATCGAAAAGATGTCGGTATTGCCGCCTTGGCTCAGCGAATAGACAACCGTTTGGCCACTGGGCGAGAAGCGCGGGGCAAAGGCCATGGAGCCTTCGGCGCTTTGCAGCGCGCGGCGTTGGACGGTGCCGATGTCCAGCACATAGATGCGCGGAAAACCGCTTTCATAGCTGGTGTAGAGCACCCGGTCACCGCTGGGAGAGAATCGCGGGGCAAGCACGATGGAGCCGGAATCGGTCAGGTACTTCAGGTTGGCCCCGTCGTAGTCCATTACCGCCAAACGCTTCTGGCGGTCGTCCTTCGGCCCGGTTTCGGAAACAAAGACAACACGGCTGTCGAAATAGCCACCCTCGCCGGTGATCCGGCTGTAAACCGCATCGGCCACCTTATGCGCCATGCGGCGCCAGCCATCGACGGTGCCGCTGAATTGCAGACCGCCCTGCCCACTGCTGTCGAGCAATTCCTCGCCCGAGAAGACATCGTAGACGCGGAACTTCACATTCACGCTGTTGCCGGTGACATTGACCGCCCCGGTGATCAGCGCCTGCGCGTTGATCGCTTTCCAGTCGGCGTATTCCACCGGCGCGTTAAAGTCGCTGACGGTCGAGATATAGGCGCTGGCCGGGATTTCACGGAAAAGGCCCGTGCCGGTCAGGTCTTCTGAGACGACGCGCGCCAGATCGACGGCCAGTTGCCCGGCCTCACCGCTTTCAGGCTGAAAGCTGGGCACGGCAAAGGGCAAAGGCTCAATCGTCGGGTCGTCGATCACGATGCGCAGCGGTTGGGCCTGCGACGCATTGGGGGCCAGGGTGAACGTGGCCGCCGTGGCGCAGAGCGCCAGTAGTCCCAGAAGTCTAGTCAGCATGTTATCGGCTCCTCATTGGGTCGAATGTCATCTCGATGTCTTGCCATTGACTGTATTTTTCCTGCGGCAGTTTGTAACCGCTGCTGCCGCAACGAATGACCGCGCGTTTCGCGGCTTCAAAGGCTTGCCGCGCGGCGGTGTCGCTGCCACCGCTGGAACTCAGCAGGCGGATCGAACTGGCCACGGGCGTGCCGTCGGTGTTCATCTGCATGCCGACAACGACCGTGGTACGCGCCGCTTCGGTCGACAGCGCGCCGATGTTCCAGCAGGCCGAGACCGCGACGCGCAGAGACTCGCGCTCACCCGATGACAGCGGCGGGCCGCTTGGCACGGGCGCGGTTGTCTCAGGCTGGCCCAAGACTTCGCTCAGCGCATCCGCGATGGCATCCTCGGTCGAACTGGAGGTCGTGGGTTCCTCAACGGGCTCCGGGGTTGGCTCAGGCTCGGGCGTCGGGGCGGGCGCTGGCGTCTCGGCGGGTTCTTCCGGTGCCTCGGCCACCTCGACAGGGGGCGGCGGTGTCGGGCGGCGGCCGGGCGGACGCGCAGACGCCGCCGGTGCCTTGTCGGCTTCGGTGACGATCTCGGTCGTGCTGTCCTCGGGCGTGCGGGCCTCTTGCGGCTCTTCCACGACGGTTTCCGCCTCGGCTTCGGCATCGGGCGCGACGGCGGGCTGCTCGTCCAGATCGGGGCGCAGTTCGGGGTCGGGCTGCTCTACCGGTTCGGGGGCCACGCGGGGCGCTTCGCGCGGGCGGGCTTCGGGCGCGATTTCGGGCACCAGCACGGCGGTATCGCCCACCGGCTCGTTCATTTCGGGCGGCGTGTCATCCACCTGGGTCTGCGGCGGCAACTCCAGTTCCGTCACCTCGGGGGGGAGGTCTTCGGGCGGGGTTTCGGTCTGCACCGGCTCTGGCTGTTCGATCTGCGTGTCCGGCTCCGCCGTCACTTCGGGGGTCTCTTCGCTTACCTCGGGCGGCGCGGGCTGGGCCACCTCGGTGGCCGAGGCAGGCGGCTGCTGGGCCGCGACCAGCGCGTCATATTCGGCGGCCGAGATCACCG